>JBLNAC010000144.1:0-2933 GCA_050259155.1 Syntrophothermus sp. | reverse complement strand
GCCTCTGCCCTTGCCGCTCGGCTTCGGCGGGCCCTCTCCGCGCAGTCTCTGGATCGTGCCGTGCTTCGTCCCCGGCGCGACCTTGATCTTCTTCGTGCCGTGCAGCGTCGGCACCTCGATCGTGCCGCCGCGCAGCGCCTCGGCCATCGTGATCGGCACGGTCACCTCGAGGTTGCCGCCGTCGAGCCGCCTGAAGACCGGGGAGGAGGCGACCCTGGTGGTCACGTAGAGGTCGCCGGGCGGCCCGCCCCGGGGCCCCGCCTCCCCCTTGCCGGCGAGGCGGATGCGGGTCCCGTCCTTGACGCCGGCGGGGACGTTGACCCGGTAGCGCTTGGTCTGCTGGGTCACGCCCGAGCCGCCGCACGTCTTGCAGGGGTGCTCGATCACCTGCCCGGCGCCGCCGCACTGCGGGCAGGGCTGGCTGATCGAGAAGAAGCCCTGGCTCTGCGCGTCGATGCCGCGCCCTTCGCAGCGCGGGCAGGTGGTCGGCGCGGTGCCGGGCTCGGCCCCGCTGCCGTGGCAGGTCGGGCAGCGTTCGGCCTTCGGCACGGTGACGCTGATCTGCGCGCCGTTGATCGCCTGGTCGAAGCCCAGCCGCACCTCGGTCTCGAGATCGCGGCCCCGCACCTGCTGCGGCCGGCCCCGGCCGCCGCCGCCGCGACTGAAGATCGAGGAGAAGATGTCGCCGAGGTCGGCACCCCCGAAGCCGCCCTGGCCGCCGCCCGCGAAGGGCCCCTGCCCGCCGCCGAATCCGCCGAAGCCGGCGAACTGGCCGCCGGCGTCATAATCCTTGCGCTTCTCGGGGTCGGAGAGGACGTCGTAGGCGGCGGAGACCTCCTTGAACCTTTCCTCGGCCTCCTCGTCACCCGGGTTGCGGTCGGGATGGTACTCGCGCGCGAGCTTCCGGTACGCCTTCTTGATCTCCTCGTCGGAGGCGTCCTTCGACACCCCCAGCGTCTTGTAGAGCTCGTCCGCCAACCCCGGCTCCTACTCGCTCACGACCACCCGGGCGGGCCGGATCAGCTGATCGCCGAGCCGGTAGCCCTTCTGCATCACCTCGACCACGACCCCCGGCTCGACGCCGTCCGCGCCGGCGACCGTCGAGAGAGCCTCGTGGCGGGTGGGGTCGAACTTCTCGCCCTGCGGATCGACCTGCTCGACACCGCTGCGCGCGAGCGCCTCGCGCAGGCCGCGGAAGACGAGGATCACGCCGTGCGCGAGCCCGTCCTCGGAGTCTCCCTCCGGGTCCAGCCCGGCCGCCTGCAGCGCCCGCTCGAGGTCGTCGAGCACCGGCGCGACCTCGGCCGCGAGCTCCGCCTTCCCGCGCGTGGAAGCGCCTTGGACGTCGGCGGCCGCCCGCTTGCGGAAGTTCTCGAAGTCGGCTTTGGTCCTGCGGGCGATTTCGAGGTACTCGTCCCTTTTCGCTTCGGCGTCAGCCAGGAGGACGTCGAGATCGTGCTCGACGTCTCCGGCGTCGGTCGCGCCCTCCCCTCCCGCGGGTGGCGGCGTAGGGGGGCCCACCCCCGAGGAAGCTTCAGCTACCGGAGGGGGTGGGGGGTCCCCTGCGCCGACAGGACCCGCGGGCCGGGGCTCGTTCGTCCCGTCGTCGGGGAGCCTCACTTGCCGTCCTCGTCCACGACCTCGGCCTCGACGACCTCCTCCTCCTCGGCCGCCGCGCCCTCGGCACCGCCGCCGTCGGCGGAGGCCTGCTCGGCCTGCGCCGCCGCGTAGATCTGCTCGGAGGCCTTGGTCATCGCCGTGTTCAGCGCCTCGGTCTTCGAGTTCAGCTCCTCGAGGCTGCCCGAGTCGAGCGACTCGCGCACGTCCTTGATCGCAGCCTCGGCCTGCTCCTTGGTCGCGGCGTCGACCTTGTCGCCCGCCTCCTCCAGTGCCTTCTCGGCCTGGTAGGCGGCGTTCTCGGCGAGGTTGCGCGCCTCGGCCAGCTCGCGCTGCTTGCGGTCCTCCTCGGCGTGGGCCTCGGCGTCGGAGACCATGCTCTGGATCTCCTCGTCGGAGAGCCCGGAGCCCGATTTGATCTCGATCTTCTGCTCCTTGCCGGTGCCTTTGTCCTTGGCGGTCACGTTGATGATCCCGTTGGCGTCGATGTCGAAGGTGACCTCGATCTGCGGGATGCCCCGCGGCGCCGGCGGGATGCCGGTGAGCTGGAATTTGCCCAGGCTCTTGTTGCCGCTCGCCATCTCGCGCTCGCCCTGGAGCACGTGGATCTCGACCGACGGCTGGTTGTCGTCGGCGGTCGAGAACACCTCCGACTTCTTGGTCGGGATCGTCGTGTTGCGCTCGATCAGCTTCGTCATCACGCCGCCTTTGGTCTCGATCCCCAGCGTCAGCGGGGTCACGTCGAGCAGCAGCACGTCCTTGACGTCGCCGGCGAGCACCCCGGCCTGGATCGCGGCGCCGACGGCGACCACCTCGTCGGGGTTGACCCCCTGGTGCGGATCCTTGCCGGTCAGCTCCTTGACCTTGTCGCGCACGGCCGGCATCCGGGTCATGCCGCCGACCAGGACGACGTGGTCGATGGTCGAGCCGGCGGCGTCGGCCAGCGCCTGCTTCACCGGCCCGACGACGCGATCCAGCAGGTCGCCGGTCAGCTCGTTCAGCTTCGAGCGGCTGAGCTTCATGTCGAGGTGCTTGGGCTGCCCCTCGACGGCGGTGATGAAGGGCAGGTTGATCTGCGTCTCCTGCGTCGAGGAGAGCTCGATCTTGGCCTTCTCGGCCGCCTCGTAGAGGCGCTGCAGGGAGTTCTTGTCGGCGGCGAGGTCGACGCCCTGGTCGCGCTTGAACTCGGCGACCAGCCACTCGACGATCGCTTTGTCCCAGTTGTCGCCGCCGAGGTGGTTGTCGCCGGCGGTCGCCTTCACCTCGAAGACGCCGTCGCCGATTTCCAGCACCGATACGTCGAACGTGCCGCCGCC
>JBLNAC010000143.1:0-10751 GCA_050259155.1 Syntrophothermus sp. | reverse complement strand
GGCGGCTGGGCGAAGATCGAGCCCATGCTCGCCCGCACCGCCTTGGGCGAGTAGGGATCGGCGCACTCGGGGCCGAGGACGACGGTCGCGTGCAGCAGCGCGTGCGCCGTGCGGACGATCGCGCCGACGTTGCCGGGATCGGCGACCCCGTGCAGGTAGACGCAGACCGGGCCGGGCCGGTCGGCCCAGCGCAGCGGCCAGACCGCGATCGCCCGGGTCCCGGAGCCGAGGCTCGAGACCGCTCCCAGCAGCTCCGGCTCGACCTCGTCCCCCCCGAGCCCCGAGCCCGCCGCCGTCAGCACGATGCGCGGCTCGGCGCCGGCCGCCAGACCTGCCCGCAGCAGATCCTCGCCCTCGCTGGCGAACAGGCCCTCGCGCTCGCGGTGCTTGCGGTCGCGCAGCCTGCGGACCAGCTTCAGCTTCTCGTTTTGGGGGCTGGCGATCATCGTCTGGACGGGGTGGGGTTTCTTGTCCTCCGGGTGAAGTCCTGGAACGAAAAAGCGGGCCGTTCTCACGGCCCGCCCGGGAAGGTGGAGTGTCGGTGCGCCGTCAGGCGGCCGCACCCTCCCGGGCAAGCTCGACGAATCGGCGGAAGGCGTCGCGGTCGTGGACGGCGATGTCGGCGAGCATCTTGCGGTTGACCTCGACTTCGGCCTTGTTGAGGCCGTCGATCAGCTGCGAATAGCTCATGCCCTCGCGCCGCGCGGCAGCGTTGATGCGGGTGATCCAGAGGCGGCGAAAATCGCGCTTGCGATTGCGCCGGTCGCGGTAGGCGTACATCCCCGACCGCTGCACCTGCTCTTTGGCGAACCGGTAGGAGGAATGCTTGCGGCCGAAGTAGCCCTTCGCTTCCTTCAGCACCTTGCGCCGCTTCTTGCGCGCGTGGACCGAGCGCTTGACGCGGCTCACCGTCCACCCCCGAGCAGCCTGCGCACGGTGGGCGCGTCATGCGAGGAGATCTCGACCGGCCGCGACATCCGGCGCTTCCGTTTCGGTGCCTTTTTCTCCAGGATGTGGCTGGAGAAGGCGCGCCGGCCGCGGAGCTTGCCGCTGGCGGTCTTGCGAAAGCGCTTCTTGGCGCCGGAGTGGGTCTTCATCTTCGGCATCGGGTCCGCTATTGAAGCAGACCGACGTCGGGGCGCGGGCTGACGCTCCCGCCTTGGATACGCTGCCGCGGCGATGCGGATCCTCTACGTCGTCGGGACGCGCCCGAACTTCGTCAAGACGGCGCCGGTGATCGGCGCCCTGCGGGCGCGGCTGCCGGAGGGGCGCCACACGATCGTCCACACCGGCCAGCACTACGACCGCCTGATGTCCGAGGTCTTCCTGGAGGAGCTCGGCGTCCCGCCCCCAGACCACATGCTCGAGGTGGGCTCGGGCAGCCACGCGGTGCAGACCGCGCGCACGATGGAACGCCTCGAGCCGGTCCTGGAAGCGGAGCGGCCCGACCTCGCGATCGTCCCCGGCGACGTCAACTCGACCCTGGCCGCGGCGCTGACCGCGGTGAAGATGGGGATCACGATCGCGCACCTCGAGTCCGGTCTGCGCAGCTTCGACCTGACCATGCCCGAGGAGGTCAACCGGATCGTCGCCGATCGCTTCGCGCAGTACCTCTTCCTGCACAGCGAGGACGCGGTCGCCAACATGCGCGCCGAAGGCATTCCCGAGGAGCGGATGCATTTCGTGGGCAACACGATGATCGACACCCTCGTTGCGCTCGAAGCCCGCTTCCGGGCCGCCGCCGCCGCCTCGCGAGTAGGGGTCGAGCCGGGCTCCTACGTCCTGGTGACCCTGCACAGGCCGGCCCTCGTCGACGGCCCGCTGCTCGAGCAGACGGTCGTCCGGCTCGCGGCGCTGGCGCGTGAGCTGCCGGTGGTCTTCCCCGTCCACCCCCGCACCCGCCGGATGATGGAGACGATCGACGCCGACCATCCCGGCCTGCGGCTGATCGAGCCGCTCGGCTACCTCGACTTCCTCTCGCTGATGGCGGACGCCGCGGCGGTGCTGACCGACTCCGGCGGGATCCAGGAGGAGACGACCTACCTCGGGATCCCCTGCTTCACGCTGCGCGACAACACGGAGCGGCCGATCACCGTCAGCGCCGGCACCAACACCCTCCTCGGCCTCGACCCCGCCGCGATCGCGACCATCCCGGCGGCTCTGGCAGCGCGGGGCGCTCCGCCGGCGGAGCCGCCGCCGCTCTGGGACGGACACGCGGCGGAGCGGATCGCCGACGTCGTCGCGGGCGCCGCGGGAAGCTAGCCGTCGGCAGGCGGCTGCGCCTTGGCCGCGTCCTTGCTCGGGGCGAGCAGCATGCTCATGTTGCGGCCTTCCTGCAGCGGCTCGGACTCGATCGTCGCCAGGCCGCCGAGGTCCTCGAACAGCTTCTGCAGCAGGTCGCGGCCCCGCTCCGGGTGAGCCTGCTCGCGGCCCCGGAACATGATCGTGATCTTGACCTTGTCCTGGTGGCGGAGGAAGCGTTCGACGTGGCCCTTCTTCGTCTTGTAGTCGTGGTCGGCGATCTTGGGTCGCAGCTTGATTTCGCGGATATTGACCTGCTGCTGGTGCTTGCGCGCGGCCTTCTGCTTCTGCTCCTGCTCGTAGCGGTACTTCGAGTAGTCGAGCAGCCGCGTCACCGGCGGTTTCGAGTTGGGGGCGACCTCGACCAGGTCCAGGTCGGCCTCCTGCGCCCGCTTCAGGGCCTCGGCGGTGTCGAGGATCCCCATCTGCTCCCCGTCGGCCCCGATCAGCCGCACCTGCGGCACGCGGATCCTCTCGTTGATCCGGGTGGTGTCCCGCTCGGGCGGACGCCGATCGAACCTGCGCGGGACCGGCACTAGTTAGAGGAGGCGCTCGGGGACTTCAAGGGGACGAGCTGTCGGGAACGGGGCACGGGCGCTCAGAGGCGGGAGGTGTGGGGCGTGCCTTCGATCAAGTCCGGGGCAGTATAGAGGCCCGACGCCGCCAGGCAAGCCGGATCTTCATCTGACGGCTGTCTCGGCGGCGACGCGGGCCGCGAACTCCCCCAGGCCCATCTGTCCCACGTCGCCGTCCACGTGCGAGCGGACCGCCACCGCGCCCGCCTCCTGCTCGCGATCGCCGACGACGAGCATGTAGGGGTAGCGGCCGAGCTCCGCGTCCCGGATCTTCTTGCCGACCGACTCCGAGCGATCGTCGAGGGCGACCCTCACGCCGGCTTCGCGCAGCTCCTCCATCGCCCTCGCTGCGTAGCGGTTGTGGCGGTCGGCGATCGGCAGCACGATCGCCTGCGCCGGGGCGAGCCAGAGCGGGAACCGGCCCCCGTAGTGCTCGATCAGGATCCCGGCGAAGCGCTCCATTGAGCCCAGCAGGGCGCGGTGGATCATCACCGGGCGCTGCTGTTCGTCGTTGCGGTCCGTGTACCTGAGGTCGAAGCGCTCGGGCATGAAGAAGTCCAGCTGGCAGGTTCCGCACTGCCAGGAGCGCCCGAGCGCGTCGGTGACGTGGAAGTCGATCTTCGGCCCGTAGAAGGCGCCGTCTCCGGGGTTGAGCTGGTACTCCCGCCCGACGCTGTCGAGGGCCGCTTCCAGCGCCGCCTCTGCCTGCTCCCACGGGTCGTCGCTTCCGATCGACTTCTGGGGCCGGGTCGAGAGCTCGACCCGGACGTCGTCGAACCCAAAGCGGCGGTAGAGCTCGTCGATGGCGGCGATCACGTCGGTCACCTCGGCGACGATCTGGTCGGGCGTGCAGTAGACGTGGGCGTCGTCCTGGGTGAAGGCGCGGACCCTGAGCAGCCCGTGCAGGACGCCCTCGCGCTCCGCCCGGGAGACCTGGCCGAACTCGGCGAGGCGCATCGGCAGCTCGCGATAGGAGTGGCGGCCGGCGCCGAAGACCAGACACGCGCCCGGACAGTTCATCGGCCGGATCGCGTACTCGTGGCCCCCCCACTCCGAGAAGTACATGTTCTCGCGGTAGTTGTCCCAGTGCCCGGAGCGGTGCCAAAGCTCGACGTCCATCACCTGCGGGGTCTTGATCTCCTGGTAGCCGCGCTTTCGCAGCTGCTCCTGGACCTCGGCCTGGATAAGCCCCAGCAGCGTCGTCCCGTTCGGCAGCCAGAAGGGCATGCCGGGCGCCTCGGGGCGGAGCATGAAGAGGCCGAGCTGGGGCCCGAGCCGGCGATGGTCTCGTTCCCTGGCGGCCTCGATCCGGGCGATGTGCGCGTCTAGGTCCGCCTGCGAGAAGAAGGCGGTGCCGTAGACGCGGGTCAGGCTCTCGCGGGTCTCGTCGCCGCGCCAGTAGGCGCCCGCCACCGAGTCGAGCTTGACCACCTTGATGCGCCCGGTCGAGGGCCCGTGGGGACCGCGGCAGAGGTCCTCGAAGGGGCCGTTGCGGTACAGCGACACCGTCTCGACGCCCTCGTCGCGGACGAGGTCCTCGATCAGCTCCACCTTGAAGTCCTGGCCCTGCCGGCGGAAGATGTCGATCGCCTCAGCGGCAGGGACCTCCCGCCGGGCGAAGCTCTCGTCGGCCTCGATGTGGGCTCGCATCGCCGCCTCGATCCGCGGCAGGTCGTCCTCGGTTAGGTGCGTCTCTGGCGGGAACTCGAAGTCGTAGTAGAAGCCGGACTCGATCGGCGGCCCGATCGTGACCTTCGTCCCCGGGTATAGCTCGGTCACCGCCTCGGCCATCACGTGCGCCGCGTCGTGGCGGATCAGCTCCAGGGCCTCGGGGTCGCTGTCGGTGAGGATCTCGATCCGGGCGCCGGCGGGAAGGGGCGCCGACAGATCCCGCAGCTCGCCGTCGACCCTGATAGCCAGCGCGGCCCTGGCCAGCCCCGGCCCGATCGCCGCCGCGGCGTCGGCTCCGGTCGCCCCGGCCGCCAGCTCGAGCGGCTTGCCGTCCGGCAAGGTGACGAGGAGCTTGTCGGTCGCGGCCTCCATCGCTGGCCATGGTACGTGCCGCCTGGCCGGAGCGACGCCGCGAGGGGTCGTCGCCGGCTCAGCGCGCGGGGCCCTGGCGCGCCTGCCGGACGGCGATCAGCGGGCAGGGGCTGCGGCCCGTCACCGGGCTCGTGACCTCCCACAGCACGTACGGCGGCGCGACCTTCCTCACCCGCAGCCCCGGGAAGGGCCGCTCGGCCGGGGTGCCGCGGGTGACGACGAAGCCAACGCCGGCCGGCGGCGAGGAGAGCTCACCCTCGGCGGCGATGCAGACGCGGCCGCCGCGGAGCTCCCAGGCGATGTAGGGAGTGCCGTGTTCGTCCGCCAACAGCGTTGGCGAGGCGAGGACGAGCGTCGGGGAGCCCGCCACCAGCGGCCGCAGCCCGGTGAGCGCCGGTGAGTAGGAGCTCGGCCCGACCGGCGCGTTGGCGAACGCCAGCAGCGAGCAGACGCCCGCCGCGGCGGCGAAGAGGACGAGCGCGACCGCCTGCCATGTCCCGTCTAGAGCCCGGCCGCCCTCGCGGCCGCGCGCGCCGGCCGCGAACCGGGCTTCCCTTGCCAGGGGGAGGGCGATGGTGAGCGCGGTCAGCGGCGCCGCCACCTCGATCGCCTTCGCCGAGGTGTAGGCCGTGCCGCCGATCCGCGACGCCACGTAGCCGAGGACGGCGGCCGCCAGAGCGGCGAGGACCGCCGTCTCCCGGCGAGCCCAGCAGCGGGCCGCGCCCCATGCCAGCAGGACGAGGCCGAAGCCGGCGCCGAGGTAATAGCCCACGGCGGGAACGGCGCCGTCGCCGGGCGCGAGCCGGAAATCCCCCGAGGGCCAGATCCCGAGCGCCTCCAGCGGGGAGATCTGGCCGAAGAGGTTGCCGAGGCCCGGCCCGTTGGGGTTGAAGGTTTCGAAGTTGTGGAAGTCGATCATGCGGCCGATCTCCGGCGCGACGAGGACGGCGAAGACGACGCCCGCGTACATGAGGGGCTTCACGGCGACCGCCGGCCGGTCCAGCGCGAACGTGGCCGCTCCCCAGAGGAGCAGCGCGCCCACCATCCAGAGCAGGCCGGGGAAGCTGTAGACGTAGACCGCGCCGACGGCGATCAGCGCGGCCGGGACGAAGCGCAGCGGCCGTCGCTTCCACTCGGCGCCCTCCGCCTCCCGCAGGGCAAGGGCGAAGGCGAGGACGAGCAGCGCCTCGATGACCTCCTTGAAGGCGCCCTGCGCGAAGTAGGAGGCGACCAGGTAGGCGAGCCCCACGGCCAGGGCGCCGAGCGTGCGCGGCAGCATGGGCAGCTCGCGGAAAGCGGTGAGTGCGGTCAGCGGGCCGAGCACGACCACCGCGATCGAGACCCCCGCGAAACCCTGCACGAGGCCGACGCCCAGCCCCTTGTCGAGGGCGACCACGACCGCATGGGGGCCGAGCGGATAGCCCTGGTGGAGTAGCGGCGAGGAGTCGCCCCCGGCGAGCCGCGCGGCCGCCAGCAGGTGCTGGGACATGTCCGGGTTGAAGCTGGTCCCGAGGATGCCGAAGTGGCCTTCGACCGCGAACGGGAGCGAGGCGGCGACCAGCGCCACGAGCGCCGGCGCCCAGCCGGACCGCAGCGCCTCCCCTCCTCCCTCCACCCGACCGCGCAGGAAGACGATCGAAGCGACCAGGAGGATCGCGATCGCGATCGCCGAGGCGACTCCCTCTCCGGGCAGCCGCACCGTCGCCCAGCAGATGGCGAGCACCAGGCCGAGGCCGACCGACGGCGCCAGCCACGACCAGCGCCGACCCCCGCAGATCCCGATCGCGGCCTGCCCGAGGGCCAGCGAGGCGCCGGCGAGGGCCAGAGCCGCTGCATAGGTGGCCATCACGAGGCGGCGAGCCTAGCGGCGCCGCCCCCCCTACACTCGGATCGATGGCTTTCGTCCCGCCGGCCCGCCACCTCCTGCGCGCCAGGGACCTCGCCGACGCCCGCTTTGCCGAGCCGCTGACGGTCGCCGACCTGGCCGCTGCGGCGGGCCTTTCCCGCGCTCATTTCAGTCGCGAGTTCCGCCGCGCGTTCGGTGTCTCGCCACACGCGCACCTGCTCACTCGCCGCCTCGAGCGGGCCGCCGCGCTGCTGCGCGCCACCGATCGCTCGGTGGCCGAGATCTGCCTCGACGTCGGCCTCACCAGCGTCGGATCCTTCACCACGAGCTTCAAGCGGGCCTACGGCCGCACCCCCACCGCGTATCGCGCGGAGTTCCCCCCGGCCTCGGCGCTCGCCCTGGTTCCCGGATGCGTCGTCCGCGCCCACGCCCGCCCCCAACACCGCACGTTTCGAGAAGACGGCGCGCGGGCAGCTACCTAGCATCGGCCGCGACCGGTAATCGACCACCAGGAGGAACCGATGAGGATCTCGAACGCGCAGCTCTGGGTGCATGACCAGGAGGAGGCGCTCGCCTTCTACACGGAGAAGGTCGGGATGGAGGTGCGCGCCGACGTCACTCTGCCCGAGCTCGACGGGTTCAGGTGGCTGACGGTGGGTCCCGCCGGGCAGGAGGACGTCTCGATCGTGCTGATGGCGATCCCGGGACCGCCCGTGATGGACGAGACGACCGCGGCCGAGGTGGGCAACCTGATGGCCAAGGGCTTCTGCGGCACCGTCTTCCTCACCACCGACGACTGCCAGGCCGACTACGAGGAGCTGCGCTCCCGCGGCGTCGAGTTCACCGAAGCTCCGGAGCAGCGTCCCTACGGGATCGATTCCGGCTTCCGCGACCCCTCCGGCAACAGCATCCGCCTGACCCAGGTCATGCTGCCCGCCAGCGCCTGAGCACTGCTAGATTCAGCGGCGCCCGGGGCGTTTAGCTCAGTTGGGAGAGCGCCAGCTCGACAAGCTGGAGGTCACTGGTTCGAGCCCAGTAACGCCCATCCTCGAAGCCATCGCAGCCCGCGGGGGTTTCGCTCGTGCTGGCCCGCCGAGGTACCAACGGGGCACCAAGTCGAAAGGCGCGGACCCCGGTGGGTCTGGTGCCTCCCGCTTAGGTCCCTCCAGCGCATCAGAGAGGATCGTAGAAGTGCCCGGGCGCCGCGCCCGCAACCGGCCAGGTCGTCGGACCTGGCCGGCAGCGGGACGCATCGGCTCAGAGCCGGTAGCGGACGGTTGCGTCGCCGATGACCGTCTGATCTGTGAAAGCCGAGACTTCGAAGGCTTCGTTGAGCGCCGCGGCTGCTCCCGCCGTCAACGTCGTCCCGATCGGGCCCAGCACGAGCCGGCCCCGGTTGATCGTCAGGTGGGCCCCCCTGTAGTGGAGGTCGAGCAGCGGGACCGGCCCGGCGCCGTTCACCTTGCCGAGCAACTGGGAGCGCAGCGGCACGATTTCGAAGTCGGTGAGGGCGACGCTGGTGCTGCCCGCAGTCAGCGAGATCCCGCCCGAGTGCTTGATCACGCCACTGACCAGCGCCCTCCCCAGCCGGTTGGTGATCGGGAACGCGAAGGTTGAGCCCTCCAGCTTCGCCGGCGACACCGCTCCAGGCGTCACGCCGAGGGTTACCAGCGCTTTCAGCGTCGCCGAGTCGACCTTCAGAGTCGTCTCCCCGAAGCTCTGTGTTGAGGGCCACTGTCCCGCTCCCCGGGCCGAGGCGCTCGGGGCGACGACAAGCGCCGTGGCGGCGAGCAGGCTCAAGAAGAGAAGCGCTTTTCGATACATACCTGGAGCTCCTTTTCGAAGGGGTTGCTTTACGGCATGTACGGAGCACGCCCGCCGGCCGGTTGAGATTCGAAACCGGCTCCGGCCATCAGGGAAACTCGTGAAGCGCCCAGTTGCCATCTGCCAAAGCTGCTGCCTTCTGGACCGAGGCAGGCTCGCCTCCCCGTGTCCTGGCGATCGTTGGGGCGACGGATCAGGGCCCGGGAATCCCGCAGGGTCGCTGTGGGGCAATACAGATGTCGGAGCGGGACGGCCGGCCTACGGTGGGCGGTCATGTCCGCTGCCGCCCCACCTCGGCCCGCCCGCCTTGCGCTCCTGCTCTCCATCGCGCTGCTGACCTTGTCCGCGGGCCTGGCTGGTGCGCCGGCGAGCGCCGGCGCGGCGCCGGCGCCGGCAGAGGTCCATCCCGGTCACTACTCCGGGGGCGGGTTCCCGAGCACGCCGATCGAGTTCGGCGTCACGGCCGATCGCAAGGAGGTCGAGCGCCTCACCACCCGGATCAAGCTCGACTGCAAGCACGGCGGCGCCTGGGTGGGCGAACTGACCGTGAAGCGGGTCGTGTTCGTGAAGCCGATCCCGATCGTCTCGACCACGACCGGCGGCCGGTTCTCCCGAAACACCGTCGTGCGCTTCACCCAGGGCGGGAAGCTGCGGGTCACCGTGCACGGCAAGCTGCTCGCCCCCGAACGGGCGAAGGGCACGCTGACCGGCCATGCGCGGCTGCCCGGCGACATCACCTGCAAACCGTTCTTCGGCCCGATCCGCTGGACGGCGCGCTATGTCGGACACAAGTGAGGCCTGTTCGGCCAGCCGCTAAAGCTCGGGCCGCCGCTGCCGATGCAGGAAGTGCAACTTTTCTCTCGCTGCGGTGTTCATAGAGACGTCGCCGCCATTGCCGCGACTAGAACTTCGAAGCTTGAGGACCGACGAGCCGGCGACGAAGAAGTCGCCGGAGGTACGTCCTTCGGAACAAAGGGGCCCCTTCCAAGGGGCCCTTTTCCGTTCCCGCCACGGCAAGCGCGCCTCAGACGTGGTGGCTGGGAAGATGCCAGCGCCTGGGGGCGATCAGCTCGTCGCTCTCCTGCGGACCCCACGAGCCGGGCTCGTAGGCCCGCACCGGCGGCGGGCTCTCGAGGACCGGCTCGGAGATCTCCCACAGCCGCTCGATCGCCTCGGAGCTCGTGAACAGCGTGCGGTCGCCGAGCATCACGTCGTGGAGCAGCCGCTCGTAGGGATCGAGTGCCTGCTCGGCCCCGCCGAAGCTGTCGCCGTAGCTGAACCGCATGTGGGCCTCGCCGAGCTCGATCGTCGGCCCCGGCACCTTGGCCAGGAACGAGGCCGAGATGCTGCCCGGGTCGCCGAGCTCGAAGGTGAGGTGGTCATGCCCGAATGACTCCACGATCTGATCGCAGTCGAGCGAGAACATCCGCCGGGGCGGCTGGCTGAAGGCGATCGTCAGCAGGTGCCTGCTCTGCGCCAGCCGCTTTCCGGTCCGCAGGTAGAAGGGCACACCCTCCCAGCGCCAGTTGTCGACGTAGGCGCGAACCGCGGCGAAGGTCTCCGTCTGGGAGCCGGCCGCCACCCCGTCCTCCTCGCGGTAGCCGGCGTACTGGCCGCGGACCACGTCGCCCGGGGCCAGCGGTTTCATCGAGTCGAAGACCTTCTCCCGCTCGAGCCCGAGCGGCTTGGGTTCCAGCGACGTCGGCGGCTCCATCGCGACGAAGCCGAGCACCTGGAAGAGGTGGGTGACCACCATGTCGCGAAAGGCGCCCGTTTCCTCATAGAAGCTGCCCCGCATCTCGATCGAGAGCGTCTCGGGGACGTCGATCTGCACGTGGTCGATGTGGTTGCGGTTCCAGATCGGCTCGAACATGCCGTTGGCGAAGCGCAGCGCCAAGAGGTTCTGGACGGCCTCGCGGCCGAGGTAGTGGTCGATCCGGTAGATGTCGCGCTCGGCGAACACGGCCCGCAGCTCTGCGTTCAGCCGCCGGGCCGAGTCGAGGTCGGTTCCGAACGGCTTCTCGGTGATCACGCGGGCCCCGTGGCCAAGACCGCGGGCACCAAGCTCCTCGACCGTCCCAACCGCCGCGCGCGGGGGCAACGAGAGGTAGAACAGCAGCCCGGCGGCGGCGCCGACTTCCTCGCGGGCGGCGCCGATCTCC
>JBLNAC010000142.1:0-2990 GCA_050259155.1 Syntrophothermus sp. | reverse complement strand
TGTGGGTCGCGATCGGGACCGCCTCGATCACCCGCTCGACGTCCTCGGGCTCGAATCCCTCGGCGGCGAGCCGTTCGCGTGCCAGCCCGGCGACCATCTCCTGGGCGCAGGGGCAGGCGGTCATCCCCTGGGCCTGGACCCCGGTGAGCGTCCGGGTGCCGCGCTCCGAGTCGACGGCGGTGCCGAAGAGGACGTAGATCTCCTGCGTCCGCTTGCCGCTCTCCGGCGTCGTCACGGTCTCCGGGTAGCGCGCGGTCACCGACACCTCGGCGCGCAGGCCGCCCTGCCGCTCGCGCACCTTCTGGGCGACGTGGGCGGCGAGCACCTCGGCGCGGAAGGCCTCGCGCAGCACGACCTCGTCGATCGCCTCGCCGACGATCTCCTCGAAGCGCGACATGTGGACGCCGGCCTGCCGCGGGTTGAGGTCGACGAAGCACTCGAAGCCGGCGTAGAAGAGGTTTTCCTCGCCGTCGGCCTTGACCCGGATCACCTTCTCGACGCCGGTGACGCCGACCCGCGAGAGGCTGACCTGTGTGGCCGGCAGCGACGCCTGCACGTCGGGGGCGGAGCCGGTGGCGGTGGGGTAGGACGCCATGGGCCCTGAAGCCTAGGGAACCGGACCCGCGGGCATGACGGCGGCGGCGGCCGCAGCGCCGATGGCCCTATACTTCGGCCCGCCGGAGCGTTGGGGCCGGCTCCCGGGAATGGGGGAAAAGGGAGACTGGGGGGTGTGGTGACGATCGAGCCGCTGGAGACGGTTGACGACGTGATTGAGCGCGAGTCCAACGAGGGGCCGACCGCGGAAATCG
The DNA here is from genome assembly GCA_050259155.1 of Syntrophothermus sp. GTDB lineage: Bacteria > Actinomycetota > Thermoleophilia > Solirubrobacterales > 70-9 > VAYN01. The sequence goes on along the minus strand of JBLNAC010000142.1, from coordinate 2,181 downwards.
AGGAGCTGCGGGGGCTCGTTGCCCTCGGCCGGGAACGCGGCTATCTGACCTTCGAGCAGATCTCCGCCACGCTCGAGGAGGTGGAGATCACCAAGGAGCAGGTCACCCAGCTCCACGCCCATCTCGTCGAGCACGGCGTCGACGTTGTCGCCGAGGACGGGGTCAGCGCGTACAAGGAGCAGCGCAGCGCCGAGCCCGCCGGCCAGTCAAAGAAGGAAGAGCTGGACCTGACGGTCGAGCCCAGCCTCGACTCGCTGCGCCTCTACCTGCGCTCGATCGGGCGCGTCGACCTGCTCACCGCCCAGCAGGAGGTCGAGCTGGCGAAGCGGATCGAGCGCGGTGACATGCTCGCCAAGCGGCAGATGGTGGAGGCCAACCTGCGCCTCGTCGTCTCGATCGCGAAAGGCTATCTCGGGCGCGGCCTGAGCTTCCTCGACCTGATCCAGGAGGGGAGCCTGGGCCTGATCCGGGCGGTCGAGAAGTTCGACTACCGGCGGGGCTACAAGTTCTCCACCTACGCGACCTGGTGGATCAGGCAGGCGGTGACCCGGGCGATCGCCGACAAGGCCCGGACGATCCGCATCCCGGTCCACATGGTCGAGAAGCTGAACCGGGTCGCGCACGTGGAGCGGCAGCTGGTCCAGAAGCTCGGCCGGGAGCCGGAGCCGGCCGAGATCGCCGAGGAGCTGCGCTGGCCCGTCGCCGACGTCCGCGAAATCCTCCGCGTGGCCCAGCTGCCGGTCTCACTCGAGAAACCGGTCGGGGACGAGGATGAATCGGAGCTCGGAGACTTCGTCGCCGACGACGCGGTGCTGGAGCCGTTCGAGGAAGCGAGCGAGCACCTCCAGAAGGAGGGCGTCCGCCGGGCTCTCGACGCCCTCCCCGAGCGCGAGCGCCAGGTGATCGAACTCCGCTACGGGCTGTCGGGGGCGGAGCCCCTGACCCTGGAGGAAGTCGGACGCACCTTCGGGGTCACGCGTGAGCGGATCCGCCAGATCGAGAACAACACGCTGAAGAAGCTGAAGCGCCTGCCCGAGGCGCAGATGCTCCGCGAAGCGTCCTGAAGGAGCGTCAGGCCGGTTCGAGGACGAAGACCGCGATGTCGCGGTCGGTCCGCTCGGCGTAGTCGTCGAAGCCGGCGTACTGCTCGTTGCAGCGGCGCCACAGGTCCTCGCGCTCGGCGCCCTCGGCGACGCGGGCGCGGACGGAGAGGCGGCGACCGCCGACCTCCACCTTCGCCTCCGGGTTCGCTTTCAGGTTCAGCGCCCAGGCCGGGACCTTGGCGTTGCCGGCGTTGGAGCCGATCACGATCATCCGCTCGCCGTCGGCGAGGTAGGCGAGGGGGGCGGTGCGTGGCTGGCCCGAGCGGCGGCCGGTCGTCGTCAGCAGCAGGACCGGCGCCTTGCCGACGTGGGCCATCAGGCGGCCGCGGCTGAGCCGGTAGATCGGCGTGTTCAGCTTTCCGGCCCAGCGCAGCCCGCGCGCGCCCAGCGCGGTGGAGAAGGACGAGATCGCGCGGTCGCTGAGGATCGCCATCGCGGCGAGTATCCCACGGCCGGTAGGGTTGGGCGATGGCCGAGCCGCACCCGTTCCGGCGCGCCGCCGAGCGCAAGGACCTCGAGCTGATGAGGGAGGTGCTGCGCGAGGACGTCGTCCTCCACAGCCCGATCCTCTTCCGCGGCTTCGAGGGGCGCGACGTGGCGCTGGTCGTCCTCGGCCACGTCAGCGAGGTGCTCGAGGACTTCCGCTACACCGACGAGCTGGCGGACGAGCGGACGGTCGTCCTCCGTTTCAAGGCGATGGTCGGCGACCGCGAGCTGGAGGGCATCGACTTCCTCGAGCTCGACGAGGACGGCCGGGTCGCCGAGTTGACCGTGTTCATGCGCCCGCTCTCGGCGGTGAACCGCTTCAACGAGGAGATGGCGGCGAGGCTCGGCGCCTCGGCGCCCCCCGCTTCCTAGGCGGGGCCGTCTAGAATCGACTCCCTTCACCTGGGGGAGTGCCCGAGTGGTTAAAGGGGACTGGCTGTAAACCAGTTGGCTCTGCCTACACAGGTTCGAATCCTGTCTCCCCCACTGGATGAGCGAGCTCGATGGCCGTGTCATAGCCATCGCCGGCGTCGGCGGCGGCCTCGGGCCCCTTGTGGCGGCCGAGCTGGCCGGCGCCGGCGCGACCGTCGCC
>JBLNAC010000141.1:0-10640 GCA_050259155.1 Syntrophothermus sp. | reverse complement strand
CGCGAAGATCCACGTCGCCGACATCAACCGCGAGTCGGCCGAAGCGGTGGCGCGCGAGATTGAGGCGCGTGGTGGGAGCGCCGTGGCCCATGTGCTCGACGTAGCCGATCCTGCGGCGGTCGAGGCGTTCGCCGAGGTCGTCTTCGCCGCCGACGCGCGTGTCGACATCCTGCACAACAACGCCGGCATCGGCCACGCCGGGAACATCGAGGCGACGACGTTCGACGACTGGCGGCAGGTGATCGAAGTAAATCTCCTCGGCGTGGCCTACGGGATGCAGGCGTTCGCGCCGCGGATGCTGGCGCAGGGGAGCCCCGCTTCGATCATCAACACGGCCTCGATGCTGGGCCTCTTCCCGGGCGCAAAGCTCGCGCCGTACTGCGCCTCGAAGTACGGCGTCGTCGGTCTCAGCGAGTCGCTCAACGCCGAGCTGGGGCCGCGCGGCATCCGCGTCAGCGCGATCTGCCCGGGGATCATCGACACCGCCATCGTCGCCACCGGGACGATGCGAGGAGAAGCCGCGGACCTCCACAGCCAGGCGGTCTCCTACTACGCAAAGCGCGGTGCCTCCCCGGAGGAGGTCGCCGAGGCCGTGTTGCGAACGATCAAGCGACCCCAACTCGTCGTTCCCGCACCGCGGCGGCAGGTCAGCGTGCCCTACTTCCTTCACCGTGTCTCGCCGCGCCTGCTGCAGCCGATCGCGCGCAACCTGGACCGCCTGTTGAGCCGGGGCTGAGGTCAGTTGCTCGCCGCGATGGCCCAGGTCAGGGCCGCGGCGAACGCGACCCAGAGCGCGTAGGGGACGAGCGCCCACGACGCCTGCCGGGACACCGGGCGCATGAGCACGATGAGGGCAAGGATCGTCGCCAGCAGAAGCAGGATCTCGACGCCCGCGATCACCGGGCTATGCGCGCGGAAGAAGAGGATCGTCCAGGCGAGATTGAGCGCGCCGTTGAGGACGTACAGGCCCAGGATGGGCGTGCGCCGGGAGCCCTGCACGTCCCGCCACGCCAGGTACGCCGAGCGGGCCAGCAGGGCGTAGAGGACCGTCCACACCGGGCCGAAGGCGGCCCCCGGTGGCTGCCACGAGGGAAGCTCCAGGTCGCGGTACCACGCCGAGTTGGTGTCGACGCCGAGCCCGCCGAGCGCCGAGATTGCCACGACCGCCCCGCTGATGATGACCGCGGCGCGGCGGTGATGCGGGCGTTGGTGCGTGTTCGCCACGCCAGGGGCGAGCATTCCCGTCAGGCTAACCGGCAGGCGACGGATCGGAGGCGTCGACCATGACCGAGAGGCATCGGCGGGGGTCGGCGGGGGTCGCTGAATCAATGGGTGGCCTGGGGGTCGAGGCGCTCGCGCTGGATGTCCCAGGTCACGCGCTCTTCCCGCGGGCCGTTGATCGCGGCCGGTACCTCTGTCCGAAGGGCGGCGGCCGCCGAGATCGCCCAGTAGACCATCGGATAGAGCGGTCCGAGGATGAAGGCGAGCCCGGCGCGCCGGTCGTAGCGGCGCTCGATGCAGAGGGCGAAAGACAGCTGCAGCAGGGCGACGACGGCGATCGCGATGCCCATGCGATGCCGAAGCCAACGATCGGCAGCTCGGTCCCCACGAGCAGGTCGATCGTCGTCGCCACGAGAGCGAGCGCCAGCCCGACAACCCACACGAGCGAGCCGGTGGCCTCGAACACCACCGGCCACATCCGGCGGTTCCGCCACCTCATCGCCGCGGGAAGGTGGCTGTGCAGAGCCTCGCCCTGCCCACGAGCCCATCGCCGCCGTTGCGCCCAGAGCGGGCGCATCGACGATGGAACCTCCATGCCGCAAACGCCGCGGGCTCGAAGCTCGTGTGCCAGCCGGCGAGGAGCAGCCGCCAGGACAGGTCGATGTCCTCGGTCGCCATCCGCCGGTCATAGCCTCCAACGGCGAGCACCGCGTCGCGGCGGAAGAGGCCGAGCACCCCGGCAACGATGCCGACCCGCCCGACGAGCGCCTGCGTCCGCCGGATCAGGCCGATGATCGACGCGGCCTCGAGGATCTGAAGCCCCGCGATCAGATTGCGGCGGTTCGTGACATGAGGAGAGCCGGCAACGGCGCCGAGTCGCGGCGAGCGCACCATCCGCGACACGAGGAGCTTCAGGGCGTGGCGGTGGAGGTGGCTGTCGGCGTCGGTGACGACGACGTACTCGTGGCGGGCGCGGCGGAAGCCCAGATTCAGCCGGTCGGCCTTGCCTCGGTTGACGGGGTCGCGTACTACCTCCAGGCGGGGATCGCCCGCTCCCGCCGCGGTCGCGGTGGCCACCGTGGCATCGCTCGAGCCGTCGTCGAGAACTAGGACCTCGAGCTCGGGATAGTCGACGGCGAGTGCCGCCCGCACGGAGTTCGCGATCACAGACTCCTCGTTGAAAGCCGGGATCAGCACGGTGATGCCGGGCCAACCGCCGGCTGGCGCCTCGCCCTCGTTTCGCTCATCGAAGAGGCGGAACATCAGCCCGCCGGCGATCCAAACGGCTCCCGTGACGATCGGGTAGAGCGCGACGAACGCGAGCAGCAGCAATGCCACCAGCTGGAGCACTACCGCTCCGCCGACTCTTCGCGCACGCGCTTCATCCGCATCGGGATCAGGCAGGCCAGGGCGAGCAGGAACGATGCCGCGAGGATGATCAGAGCGAGCCCGACCTCGCGACCGTGCCGGACCACGTAGTCGATGACCAGGAACAACCCGAGCCACAGGATCGGCCCGATGAGATACAGGGTCGCGCGCATCGCCCGGGTTGCCCGACGAAGGGGCTTGAAGACGGGCGGGGAGCTCGGCGGCGGTGTCATCGCGCGGGAGGCCTGTTCAACTTCCTCCAGGCTTCATCGGTAGGGCCCCTCGCGAGCTTGAATCGCCAACCGCGCCGTCGTGCTCGCGGCCGGGTTCGACCGAGGGTGGCTGGTCGTCGTCCAGGGCAGCTGCGATCCGACAGGCCGTCCGGCGGCGACCGGACCCCTTCAGCGGCGACAGCAGAGCCGGCGCCGCTCGCCGGCGCCGGGGTTGGCCCTGGCCTGGCCAAGCGCCGCGTTGATCCCGGCGAGGGTCAGCGCCGCCGCGAGGTTGACGGCACCCAGCCGGTTCAGCCGCTGCTTGGCGCGGCTCTCGTCGAAGGAAGCGCCCGCCGCCGCCCTGCTGCCGTCCTCCAAGGGCACCGCGCCCTCCGGCTCCATCCCCGAGAAGCGGATGCCCTGGAGGGCCGCGGCGACTCCGCTCAAGGCAACCGCGGCAACCGCGGCATCCTTCGCGACCGCGAGCCTGCGTTCGCGCTCGGACATTCCCCGACGGTCGCCTTCGCCCAGCCGATTGCCGGCCCAGCCCGCGATCACCGCGGTCAGCGAGAGGCTCTCGATCGCGCCGTAGCGGGTCCAGGCATCGTTCACGACCTTCCCGCGCTCGGCCGGGTCGCTGACCTCCCGCAGCGCCGGGTGCATCCCGGCCCGCGCAAACAGGTTACCGCCGATAATCGCCGCCAAGCCGACGCTCTCAGCCGTCCGCCCCGCGGTGACGATCGCTGGCCGAACCATGGGCGCAGTTAAGACCAAGCCGGCCCCCCTCACATCCGTGAGGGGCCACACATCGGCGTCCCTCTGGCTCTCGGACCTTGTGGGCGCCCCCTCCGGCTGCTGGCCGAGTGGGGCGGGGAGGCGTCGGAGACGCGGTCGAGAGGCCCCGTCAGGGGTGCGTTCATCAGCGGCGGTGCCTCGAGCCTGCTTCAAGCCGTGCCGCGCGGCTCCAAGCCGGTAAGAAATCCCTTACGACAGCCAAAGCAGCGCTTAACCCGCGCCGCCGATACTCGCCGTGGATGTCCTCGCGAGTCCCTCGGCTGACGCCGGCGATGGCGCTGTTTCCCCTCCGCGTCTTCCTCGGCGCGACCTTCGTCTACGCGGGCATCCAGAAGCTGTCGGACCCAGGCTTCCTGCACCCGGGCGCGCCGACCTACATCGGGACACAGCTGGAAGGGTTTGCGAGGGGGACTCCGGGCGGGTTCCTGCTGCGGACGTTCGCGATCCCGCATCCGACGGTGGCCGGGGTGGGGGTGGCGATAGTCGAGATCCTGATCGGCCTGCTTGCGACCACCGGCTTCTACACGCGGCTCGCGGCCGCCGGGGGTATGGCGCTCAACTTCCTGCTCTTCCTCACCGCGAGCTGGCACACCACCCCGTACTTCCTCGGTCCCGACCTGGTCTTCACCTTCGCCTGGCTGCCCTTCGTGCTCGGCGGGGCCGCGGGGCAGCCGGCGCTCGACAACGTCGTCCTCCGCCCCTCGGAGGCAATGCAGCGCCGCACCCGGCTGCGGCCGCCGGACCCGCGGGAAGACCCCGAGGCGGTGGTTCGCTCCACCCGGCGGGTGCTGCTGGCCGAGTTCGCGGGGGCCGCGCTGGCGATCGCCGGGGTCTCCACCCTGGCCAAGGGCTCCTACACGGCGGCGCGAACGCTCGGCCGGGGCGCCACCGCCTCGACCGCCGGTGCGCGCGGCGGCGAAGTCGCGGGCACCGGGGGCGCGACCGGCGCCGGTGGCGGCGCGGGCAAAGTCCCCGCCGGCGCGGTCCGGCTCGCGCCGGGCAGTCGGCTTCCGAGGGGGCAGGCCGCGACATACGCCGACCCCACCACCCAGGAACCGGACATCCTGATCCGCGACTCCGAAGGCAACCTGAGGGCGTTCAGCGCGGTGTGCACGCACGCCGGGTGCACGGTCGGCTACGAACAGGGGACGATCATCTGCCCCTGCCATGGCGGCGAGTACAGCGCCGAAACCGGCGAAGTGATCGCCGGCCCTCCACCCGCGCCGCTGGCAGCCAAGCGGGTGACCGAAGTCGACGGCGTCATCTACGCGATCCCGACCTAGGCGCGTCCGCTCGGCGGCCGATATCGTCCCTTTCGTGCGAATCCGCCCGAAGGCAGCGATCGTCGTGGCCGCGGTCGCCATGCTTCTCGCCACGCTCGGCCTCGCCGGCTCGGCCTCGGCGGCGGCCACGGCTCGGGTGTCCTGGCTGGAAGGCTTCGCGGCGCCGGAAACCCCGGCGCAGCTGAACAAGGTCGGAGTGATCAAGGTCGGGTCCAAGCGGGCGAGGAACGTGCTCGTGCTCGTGCCGGGAACCTCGGGTGGCGGCGGCTACTTCCTCCCACTCGCGAAATGGATCGCGGCGAAGGCACCCGGCTGGCAGGTGTGGTCGGTCGAACGCCGGGAGAACCTGCTCGAGGACCAGTCGATGCTGACCCTCGCGAAGGAACGAAAGGCAACTGCCAAGGAAATGTTCGACTACTACCTGGGCTACCTGTTCGACCCCACGGTGACGACGCACTTCCAACCCCCGCCGAGCGAAAGCGTCGCGTTCGCCCGCGGCTGGGGCATGCAGGTCGCAGTCGAAGATCTGCGCCACGTGATCGCCGCCGCCAAGCGCCGCGGCGGCAAGGTCGTGCTGGGAGGCCACTCCCTGGGAGGGGCCATCGTGACCGCCTACGCCACCTGGGACTTCAAGGGCAGGCCCGGAGCCCGGGCGCTCGCCGGCCTCGTCTATGACGACGGCGGCAGCAGCCGCAGCGCGGTGCCCGCTGAACAGGCTGAACAGCTCCTGCGGACCCTCCAGTCCTCCTCGCCATGGCTGGCCTTCAGCGGAATCCCCTCTCCATACCTCGGGCTCTTCTCCGCGACCGGTGCCGTCGCGGCGCTGGTCGAACCGGATGGACCCGCGCTCGGGCAGAGCTTCCCGCTGCTGCCTTCGAGCCTGAAGCCCTCGGTGCCGGCGACGAACCTGGGGCTGTTCGGATACGCGACCGACACCAAGACCTCGAAGCTCAGCTTCGCCGCCCAAGCCCACCTGGGCCAACTCGACACCTCCACCGATCCGGCGGGCTGGAGCTCGGACCAGGCGATCTCGCCGATCGGGCGCTATGCCCGGATGCTGGCCGGCGCCGGGCTGACGAACGCGGACGGCACCGAGTGGTACTTCCCGCAGCGCCTCTCGATCGACGCGGGAGCCGTCGCCCAGGGCAACGCCAATCCCGCCCAACAGGTGCTGGGCGTGAGGGCGACGCTCGGCAAGAGGCTGCCCAAGCGGCTGAAGATCTACGCCTTCGGCGCCTATGGCGGCACCGAAGTCCTCAACGATGCGGAAGAGCTCGCTCGTCAGTCGCGCATACCCCAGGCCAACCTGACGCTGATCGATCGCCATCGCACCTACGCGCACAACGATCCCGCCGCCGCCTTCCCCCGCAACGCGTTCTTCAGCAAGCTGCTGACCTTCCTGAAAGGGATCGCGGGAACGGGATCCTGAGCGACGGCCTGCTCCCAGTCCCCACCGGGAGCCGTCCGACCCCGCTCGACATCGCCACGGCGACGGCAGGTCAGCCGTCGAAGAGGCGAAGGATCGCGGCGTGGGTCTGCTCCGGAGCCTCGAGCTGGGGCACGTGACCGCAATCGAGCTCGAGGTGGCGGGCGGCCGGAAGCACCCGCTCGACGTGCTTCATGAAGCCGATCGGCACCAGCTGGTCCCGGCGGCCCCAGACGAAGAGCGCCTCGCGCGAGAGCCCGGCGAGCCGGGGCCAGAAACCATGTTCGCCGTGTGGCTCATCGAGGTAGACGTTCCGCGCCGCCTCGTAGAAGGCGACCCGGCCGCGCGGGCTGAGGAAGGAGCGAAGGAACTCGTCGACGCCCGCCGCCGACCAGCCGTCCTTGCCGCCGGGGACGAGGTTGCGCACGATCGGCTCGGTGATGACGCGCGGGGCCGGCTGGACCAGGCCGAGCAGCGGTAGCGGCGCCTGCAGGAGCCATCGCCAGCGGCGGTCACGCAGCCAGGCGAGCGCCGGAGTGAGCAGGGCGACCCTCTCGATCCGGTCGGGTTTGAGCAGCGCGAGCTCGATGGCCACCCGGCCGCCCATGCTGTTGCCGACCAGGTGCGCGCGCTCGATTCCCAGCTCGTCGAGCAGCGAGGTCACGCATTCGGCGAAGTAGGGCGCGTCGTAGGCGGCCATCAGCGGCTTCTCGGAGTCGCCGAAACCCGGCAGGTCCAGGGCGATCACCCGGTGACGGTCGGCCAGCGCGGAGACGGTGGGCAGGAAGGAGGCCTTCGTCGCCCCGAGCCCGTGGATGCAGACCACGGGATCGCCCTCGCCAGCCGAGACGGTCGAGATCCTGCCCCGGCGGGTCGCGATCGCGTCGAAGCGAAGCCGGCTGTCGTCGGCGAGATCGCTCGTGGCGGCGAGAAAGCCGACCCCGAGGTGGAGGTTCTGGCGGACGCTCAGCCGCCCCTCGCGAAATGCCTCCATCCCCCCGCGCACGTCCCGCGCGATCCGTTCCCAGGTCTCCCGGTCGGCGCTCAGCAGGGCGTCGGGCTGCTCCTCGGAGGCGGCGCGGAGCTCGATCGCGTCGAGCTCGATCAGGGCGTCCCATTCGCCCTTCCCTTCGACGACCAGGCGGACGAGCGCCCTGCCGCTGGGGACGTCGATCACCTCGGGATCGAAGCGCTCGGCGAGCGCGGTGAGCGCCCCGGGCGGGCGGTCTCTGCTCGATGGCTGCTCGTCGACCTTCCCGGTGGCCACGGCCCAAGTATGCCCCCCAGCGCTTGGCTGCTTCGTCAGCACCGGCGGCGGGCCCCGGAGGCAGCCGAGCCCAACCGATGGAGGGCCTGGCTACGTAGCCCTGTCAAAGCGTCGTTCCGAGCCAAGAGACGGCGCGTACGCAACGCGAGACGGAGGTCAAGATGAAACGGGTGATTCGAAAGGGCGTGATCGCGTCGGTCGCCGCGGCGCTCGCCGTCGGTGTCGCCGCCGGTCCCGCCGGCGCCGCCAACGGCAAGGCGTACGGAAAGAAGATCCAGACGGAGTTCAAAGCCCCCTACGGGCAGATCCTGAACTCGGTCCGGGGTGACACATCGATCCACGGCGTAGTGGTCTTCCCGCCGGCGGCGGGAGCCAAGACCTTCTACACGATCCACACCGCGGGCTGAGCGTCCGCCTCCAGGGGCCTGCCGACGCCTCGCCCTCGGGTGGGCGTCGGCCGGGCCCCTCCCGGCCTGACGTCCAAGATCGGCCCCTCGGCAATGCGCTGTTGGGATCTGACGACCGTCGAGGTCGCGCACCAACCTCGGATGTCCGGCGCTGAAGCCTCCGGCACGGAGGGCGCCTCGGCGAGCGCCGGGCATCTGCGGCATCGTGAAGGGACGCTCGACTCGAGGGTACGCGCAGCGGCGGCAGCCTGCCGCGCTTCGCGACCCCGAGGCGGTGAGGCTCGGCGCCCTGTGCCCCACTGAGCCGCGAGCTTCCACCCCGCGGCGATCGCCACCGCCGCGAGTTGCGTCGGCTAGGCGTGGTGCAGGAGGAAGCGCAGCATGCGCGCCTCCCAGCCTGGGCCGATGGCAGGCGTGAACGCGCTCGGCGTCGCACCGCCGTGTGAGAAGCTTCGCTGGTGTCCGCCGCCGTCGCCTCCGCCCCCGTGCGGCTCCTGAACCCCCGAGCCTACGACGCCGCCGAGTTCGATCCGGCGACCCGGAGGCTGTTTCGGGCCACGATCGATTGGTTCGAGGCCAAGGGCAAGGCCCGGCTGACGTCGGAGGTTCACACCGACGAGTGGTACGCGGACTTCATCGAGTTCCTCGCGCGGGAGCGTGCGTTCGCCACGCTGCTGACACCGGCGCGGGAGGCCGGCGGCGACCCGGACAAGCGCTGGGACACCGCGCGCAACGCTGTCTTCAACGAGATACTGGGCTTCTACGGTCTGCCCTACTGGTACGCGTGGCAGGTCACGATCCTCGGACTCGGCCCGATCTGGCAGAGCGATAACGATGACGCTCGCAGGCGCGCCGCGCGGCTGCTCGAGGACGGAGCCGTGTTCGCCTTCGGTCTTTCCGAGCGAGAGCACGGTGCCGACATCTACTCGACCGACATGATCCTGACTCCGGACGGCTCGGGTGGGTTTCGCGCCACCGGCAGCAAGTACTACATCGGCAACGGCAACGTGGCGGGCATGGTCTCGGTGTTCGGTCGCCGCGCGGACGTGGAGGGAGCCGACGGCTATGTGTTCTTCGCGGCCGACAGCTCCCACCCGGCCTACAGGCTGATCTCGAACGTCGTCCACGGGCAGCTGTATGTCAGCGCGTTCGAGCTCGATGACTATCCGGTCTTGGCCGAGGACGTTCTGCACACCGGCGTCGAGGCGTTCGAGGCGGCGCTCAACACGATCAACGTCGGCAAGTTCAACCTGGGCTTCTGCTCGGTCGGCATGGCCGAGCACTGCTTCTACGAGACGGTGACTCAGGCCGAGGGCAGGGTCCTGTTCGGCAAGCGTGTCACTGAGTTCGGCCAGGTCCGGCGGATCCTCTCCGAGGCCTACGCGCGGCTGCTGGCAGCCAAGCTGTACGGGGCGCGCGCGGTCGACTACGTGCGCAGCGCCAGCCGCGCCGACCGCCGCTACCTGCTCTTCACCCCGATCAACAAGATGCAGGTCACGACGGAGGGCGAGCGCATCGTGCGCCTGCTCGCGGAGGTGATATCGGCCAAGGGCTTCGAGCGTGACAGCTACTTCGAGAGCGCCAAGAACATCATCGACGGCCTGCCCAAGCTCGAGGGGACGGTCCACGTCAACCGGGCGCTGACGCTCAAGTTCCTCCCGAACTACCTGTTCGGGAGCGAGGCGCTCGACGCGCCGCCGGCGCGCCGTGATCCCGCCGACGACGCTTTCCTGTTCGCCCAGGGCCCTACCCGTGGCCTCGGCAAGATCACCTTCCCGGACTGGCGCCCGATCTTCGACGCCTTCGCCGCCACCCCCAACGTCGCCCGCTTTCGCGAGCAGGCGGATGCCTTCGTCACGATGCTCGAGGACGCTCCCCTCACGCCGGAGCAGATGACCGCCGACCTCGACTTCCAGCAGTCGTTGGCGCAGTTGTTCACGCTCATCCCCTACGCGCAGCTGATCCTCGAGCAGGCGCAGCTCGACGACGCGCCGGAGGACGTCGTCGACCTGATCTTCGAGACGTTCGTGCGCGACTTCAGCGCGACGGCCATCGACCTCCACGGCAAGGCGTCGTCAACCGACGCGCAGCAGCAGTGGGCCCTCGACAGCATCCGCAAGCCAGTCGTGGACGAGTCCCGAGGGGATCGAATCTACGCCGAGATCCGGGCGCTCGCGGGCGCCTACGTGATGCCGCAGTAAGTCGGTTCGGAGCGACGACGGTGAAGCTCGGCGCTCCAACCGAGCTCCCGATCCGCCGCCCCCTCATGATTCGGAGAATGCGGTGCCCTCTCCCGAGCCGGCGGACGGGTTGCGGTACACGACGATGCACGCGATCACGGTGGCGACGGCCGCGATCGCCAGCGCGATGTACGGGAACGCGTCATAGGGCGCGGGCTGCCCTGGCTTGAACAGCTCGACGAAGGGGACGATCAGGGTCAGCGCCCCGAGGACGGGAACAGCCAGGTGGCGCAGAGGTGAAAACGACTGCCGGTGCCGCCGCCACATGAAGAAGGGGAGGGAGAGGGCCGTCAGGAGATAGACGAAGAGGATCACGATCGTGCCCATCGTCGAGCACTCGGCATAGAGGTTGACCGGGCTCGTCGACCCCGTGTTGACGCCGACCAGGTGGGATACCCACCAGATCCCGATGATCCCGAGC
>JBLNAC010000140.1:0-3845 GCA_050259155.1 Syntrophothermus sp. | reverse complement strand
GGCGGGCGGTCGAGCGCTCGCCGGCGGTGCTCGCGGATGCCATCCTCCCCTTTCCCCGAAGTTCGTATCCCTGTGGGCGACAAACTTCGTGCGGAACGGGTCTCGGGCACTTCGTGGGGGCCCAGACTTCGTGGCAAGCCCCGTCGTGCGGACGAGACTCGTCTGAGTCTCGGTCAGGAAAGGATCGAATGAGCGTCAGAATCGGCTACAAGGCCTCCGCGGAGCAGTTCGGCCCGCGCGAGCTGATCTCCTACTCGCTCGAGGCCGAGCGGCTCGGCCTCGAGATCGTGTCGGTCTCCGACCACTTCCAGCCCTGGCGCCACCATGGCGGCCACGCCCCCAACGCGCTGGTCTGGCTCGGCGCCGCGGGGGAGGCGACCGAGACCGCGCTGCTCGGGACCAGCGTGCTGACGCCGACGCTGCGCTACGAGCCGGCGGTCGTCGCGCAGGCCTTCGCGACCCTCGGCTCGCTCTACCCCGGACGCGTCTTCCTCGGCGTCGGCACCGGCGAGGCGATGAACGAGACGCCGGTGACCGCGCAGGAGTTCCCCGGCCGCAAGGAGCGCCGGCTGCGGCTGGCGGAGTCGATCGAGCTGATCCGCCGCCTCTGGCGCGAGGAGCGGGTCGACTTCGAGGGCGCCTACTACCGGACCGCCCGGGCGACCGTGTACGACCGGCCCGAGGAGCCGGTTCCGATCTTCGTCGCCGCCTCGGGCCCGCTTGCCGCCAAGCTCGCCGGCCGCGTCGGCGACGGGTTCATCTCGACCAGCGGCAAAGACCCGGGCCTCTACGAGGGGCTGATGGAGAAGGTCGCCGAGGGGGCGGGCGAAGCGGGGCGCGACCCGGCGCGGATCCGCAAGATGATCGAGATCAAGGTCTCCTACGACCGCGACCGCTCCTTCGCCCACGACGCCTGCGCCTGGTGGGCGGCGCTGGCGCTGAAGCCCGAGCAGAAAGAGGGGATCGAGGACCCGATCGAGATGGAGCGGGTCGCCGACGAAAACGTCGAGAACGCGCACACCCGCTTCATCGTCTCCGATGACCCCGACGAGGTGGTCGAGAGGATTCGGCCCTACGTCGAGGTCGGCTTCGAGGACCTCGTCCTGCACGCGCCCGGCCCCGACCAGGAGCGCTTCCTCGCGCAGTTCGCCGAGGACGTCCTGCCGCGCCTGCGCGAGCGCTTCGACGCCGCGTAGGATCGGCGGCGATGACGGAGCTGCCCGCCGCCGCGAGGATCCGCGAGGTCGGTCCTCGCGACGGCTTCCAGAACGAGCCCGAGACGATCGCCACCGCCGACAAGGTGCGGCTGATCGACATGCTCTCGGCGAGCGGGCTGAGCCGGATCGAGGTGACCTCCTTCGTCCGGCCCGACGTGATCCCGCAGCTCTCCGACGCGGCCGAGGTCCTGGCCGCGATCGAGCGGCGCGAGGGCGTCTCGCTCTCGGTGCTGATCCCGAACGAGCGCGGGCTCGAGCGGGCGCTGGAGATGCGCGACCGCTTCGACGAGGCCAGCGTCTTCCTCTCCGCCTCGGAGACCCACAACCGGCGCAACGTGAATCGCTCGATCGCCGACTCGCTGGCGGGCCTGGAGCCGACCCTACGGCGGGCCGGCGAGGCGGGGCTGCGGCGCGAGGGGGTGATCGCGACCTCCTTCGGCTGCCCGTACGAGGGCGCGGTGGCGCCCGAGCGGGTCTTCGAGATCGCGGAGCGGCTGGCGGCGGCCGGCTGCGAGGAGATCGGCTTCGGCGACACGACCGGGATGGCGAACCCGCGCCAGGTCCACGAGTTCTTCGCCGCCGCCCGCGAGCGGCTCGCGGGGGTCGAGTTGACCGCGCACTTCCACAACACGCGCGGGCAGGGCCTGGCCAACGTCGTCGCCGCCCTGGAAGAGGGCGTCGAGTCGTTCGAGTCGAGCTTCGGCGAGCTCGGCGGCTGCCCCGTGCCCCCGGGCTCGACCGGCAACGTCTCCACCGAGGACGTGGTCTCGATGCTGCACGAGATGGGCGTCCGGACCGGGATCGACCTGCCGGCGCTGCTCGAGGCCTCGCGCGCCGCGCAGGAGGTTCTGGGGCGGCCGCTGGGAGCGCACGTGCTGCGCGCCGGCCCGGTCGACTGGCACCGTTAGAGCGTCTTCGCCATCTCCACGAAGTAGTCGAGGGCGGCGGGGTTGGCGAGCGAGTCGCGGCTCGCGGCCTTGGCCACCGGCGTGCCCATCAGTATCCGCTTCACCGGCACCTCGAGCACCTTGCCCGAGAGCGTGCGGGGCACCTCGTCGATCTGGAAGACCTGGTCGGGGACGTGGCGGGGGCTGCACTGCTCGCGCACGCGGCGGGCGATCTCGCCCGTCAACTCCTGGTCGAGCCGCGCGCCCTCGCGCAGGACGACGAAAAGTGGCATCCAGCCCTCGGTTCCGGGCTTCGGCACGTCGACGACGAGGGCGTCGGTGATCTCGTCGATCGAGAGCACGGCGCGGTAGATCTCGGCCGTGCCCATGCGGATGCCGCCGCGGTTGATCGTCGAGTCCGAGCGGCCGTAGATGATCGCGGTGCCGCGCTCGGTGATCTCGATCCAGTCGCCGTGGCGCCAGACGCCGGGGAACATCTCGAAGTAGCTCTCGCGGTAGCGCTCCCCGCCGGGGTCGTTCCAGAAGTAGATCGGCATCGAGGGCATCGGCTTGGTGATGACCAGCTCGCCGACCTCGCCGATCACCGCTTCGCCCTCTTCGTTCCAGGACTCGAGGGCGACGCCGAGCGAAGGTCCCTGCAGCTCGCCCCGGTAGACCGGAAGCAGCGGAACGCCGCCGACGAAGGCGGTGCAGACGTCGGTGCCCCCCGATGTCGAGAACAGCCAGGTGTCGGCGCCGACGTGCTCGTAGATCCAGTCGAAGCCCTCCGGCGCCAGCGGCGAGCCGGTCGAGCCGACCGCGGTGAGGGCCGAGAGGTCGCGGCCCGCGCCCGGCTCGATCCCCGCCTTCATGCAGGCCGAGATGTAGGAAGCGGAGGTGCCGAACATCGTCACCCCCGTCCGCTCGGCGAGATCCCAGAGGGTGTTGAGGTCGGGGTGGCCTGGGTTGCCGTCGAAGAGCACGATCGCCGCCGGCGTCAGCAGGCCGGAGGTGAGGAAGTTCCACATCATCCAGCCGGTCGTCGTGAACCAGAAGAGGCGGTCGTCGGCGTGCGCGTCGACGTGGAGGTTCAGCTTCTTCAGGTGCTCGAGCAGGATCCCGCCCTGGCTCTGCACGATCGCCTTCGGCAGGCCGGTGGTCCCCGAGGAGTAGAGGACCCACAGCGGGTGGTCGAACGGCACGCGCTCGAATCGCAGCTCGGCGCCGGCCCCGCGGGCGAGCAGCTCCTCCCAGCCGATCGCGCCGAGCGCGCCGGGCTCGGCGCCGGGGTCGAGGTAGGGGAGGAGGACGGTGTGCTCGAGGGTGGGCATCGCCGCCTGCAGCTCGGCGATCGTCTGGCGGCGGTCGAAGTCCCTGCCTCCGTAGCGGTAGCCGTCGACGCAGAGCATCACCCTGGGCTCGATCTGGGCGAAGCGGTCGACGACGCTGGCGGCGCCGAAGTCGGGTGAGCAGGAGGACCAGACGGCGCCCAGCGAGGCGGTGGCGAGGAAGGCCACCGTCGTCTCCGGGATGTTCGGCAGGTAGGCGACGACGCGATCGCCCCTCTCGACGCCCAGCGAGCGCAGGCCGGCGGCGCAGGCGGCGACCCGCTCCGCCAGCTCCCCCCAGGAGACGCTGCCCAGCTCGCGCAGCTCCGAGGCGTGGAAGATCGCGGCCGCGGCGGGGTCGTCCCTGCCGGCGAAGACGTGCTCGGCGTAGTTGAGCGAGGCGTTGGGGAACC
>JBLNAC010000139.1:0-2504 GCA_050259155.1 Syntrophothermus sp. | reverse complement strand
GCTGGCGGCGCTCGCCGCCGCCGGCCCGGAGCTGGTGAGGACTTCGCCGGGCGCCGTCGCGTCCGGGCTCGCGGCCCTTCCCTCCGGGCTCGCCGGGAGCCCCGACTACCAGTTCCTCAAGGCCCAGCTGCTGTGGGGCACCGGCCATCACGAGGGCGCCCTGGAGCCGCTGCGCCAGGCGGCGGCCGGGTTCCGCGAGCTCGGCGACGCCGACCGGATCTGGAGGGCGCGGCTGTTCCTCGCCGACACGCTGATCTTCACCGGCGCCTTCGCCGAGGTCCCGCCGCTCGCCGATGGTTGGGACGAGGCGCCGGGGCCCGTCGCCGCCAGGGCGGCGATGGGGGTGGCCTGGTTCGAGGTGGTCGCGCTCTCCTCCCTCGGTCGCCTGGAGGAGGCCGACGCGCTCAGGGAGCGGCTGCGGCTCGACCGCGAGGTTCCGCCGGAGTTCGCCTTCCTCGACGCCCTCGCACGAGCCGGGGCCGAGCTCGGGGCCGGACGGCTGCGCGATGCGCTCGGCCCGCTGCGCGCGACCGTCGAGCGACTCGAACTCGACGACCCCCTGGGCCGCCTCCCCTACGTGTTCGCGGTGGTCCTTGTGATCCTGCGGACTCTCGGGAAGCGCGAGGAGGCGCTGGACTGGATCGATCGCGGCGAGCGCGAGGCGGCGCGGGCGGGGCTGGGCTTCGTGCTGCGCGACTTCTGGCTGCAGCGCGCCGCGCTGCTCGCCCAAGGCGGCGCCCTGGCCCGGGCCGAGGTCGAGCTCGCGAAGGCGGCCAGGCGCGAGGGAATTGGATGGCGCGGCGCCTACGAGGCGGAGGCGGACGCCCATGTGGCGCTGCTGCGGGGGGACGCCGGCGCCGCCGCGAGTGCCGCCAGGCGGGCACTGGGGCGGGTTCGGACGGCGCCGATGCCGTGGCGGGCGCTGAGCACGGTCGAGATGGCCGAGGTGCTCGCCGAGGCCGGCGAGCCCGCAGCCGCCCGCGAGGCGGTCGAGCGCACGTTGGAGGTGCTCGACGACCGCTTCCCCGGCGAGCGGGGGCGCCTGCACCGCGCCTGGCTGCTGGCGGCGCGCGCCTCGCTCGAGCACCGCGGGGGCGAGCTGGACGCGGCCCGCGACACCGTGCTCGCCTGCTGGAGGGAGGCGGGCCAGGAGGCCGACGAGCTGGTGCGGGCGCAGTGGCCGGCGCTCCGCCCCGTGCTGGGGGACGCCCTGGCCGAGGGGACTCTGACCCCTGAGGCCGTGCTCCCCGCCGTGCAGGAGGCCTTTCCCGGCGGGGAGGCGCTGGTGGCGATGGTCGACCATCCGGCCGCCGCGGTCCGGCGTGCCGCCCTGCTCACCGCCCTCAACGCGAGCCACCCTGCGGTGCTCGACCGGATCGAGGAGCTCGCGGGCGACGCCGACGAGCGGGTCGCGGCCGCCGCCGCCGCCAAGCGCGAGCGGCTGCGCCGCGAGCGGCCGCCGCTCCGCTTCGAGCTGCTGGGCGGCTTCCGCGTCAAGCGGGCCGGCTGGGAGCTCGACCAGGCGGCCTGGGAGCGCCCGATGGCGGCCCGCGTCGTCCGCTTCCTGCTGATCCAGGGAGGCGGCGCGGTTCCCGAGGACGCGCTCTTCGAGGCCTTCTGGCCCGATCGGCCGCTCGACTCCGCCCGCCAGCACCTGGCCGTCGCCGTCTCGCGCGCCCGCAAGGTCCTCGACCTCCCCGGCACCGAGCAGAGCACGATCGAGTCGCGCGAGCGCACCTACCGCGTGCAGCTGCATCCCCGCGACAGCGTCGACTCCGTCCAGTTCGAGGCGGCGGCGGCGGCCGCGCTCGCGGACCGAAGCGCCCGCCGGCACGTGCTCCTTCGGCACGCCGACGAGCTCTGGACCGGGGACCCGCTGCCCGAGGATCGCTACGCCGAGTGGGCGGCCGCCTGGCGCGCGCGCCTCGTCCAGACCCACTCGGATCTGCTCAGCGCCCTGATCGAGGCCCAGGCGCGCTCGGGTGCGCACGACCAGGTCATCCGCACCGGCCAGCGGCTGCTGGGGATCGACCCCGCCAACGAGGCGGCCCACCGGTCGCTGATGGTCGCCTACGCGCGAACCGGCCGCACCAGCCACGCCCTGCGGCAGTACCTCGAGTGCCGCCGCGCGCTCGTCGTCGAGCTGGGCGTCGAGCCGTCGGCCGAGACCTCCGGCCTCCAGGCGCGGATCCTCGCCGGCGAGGAGGTCTGAGCCGGCATCCCCGCCCCGGGGAAGGGCCCGGGCCGGCCGGGAACCCGCGATGGCGGGACACCCCCGATGTTTAGCGGGCCGCCGCGGCGGGAAGCTGAGGGCTCGCCGCACGGCCTTCGGCTCCCGAGGGCTCGAGGGTGGCATCTGGCCGCCTGGCCGCAGCGAGAACCCTGAGCACGGGAGGAAGAATGGTCCGAGGAATCATCGCGGTGCTGATCGTCGTCGCGCTCGTCCTGGTGCTGCTCAAGGTCGCCGTCGCCGGCGGGATCATCGGCCTGATCGCCCTGATCCT
>JBLNAC010000138.1:0-7113 GCA_050259155.1 Syntrophothermus sp. | reverse complement strand
GTGATCCCGTTCGCCGACGAGGCCGAGGCGATCCGCCTCGCGAACGACACGATCTACGGGCTCTCGGGCTCGATCTGGACCCGCGACGGAGCGCGGGCGCTGCGCGTCGCGCGGGCGATGGACACCGGCGTGATCTCGATCGACTCCAACATGTCGGTGCGGGTCTCGACCCCCTTCGGGGGCTTCAAGCAGTCGGGAGTCGGGCGCGAGCTCGGCCCAGACGCGCTCGACCACTACACCGACGTCAAGAACGTCTACTACTCGACCACGGAGGGCTGAGGAGCACGATGGCTGGACGACTCGAGGGCAAGGTCTGCGTGATCACCGGCACCGCCAGCGGCATCGGCGCCGAGTCGGCGCGGCTGTTTGCGGCCGAGGGCGCCACGGTGGCCGGAATCGACCTCGACGCCGAGCAGGCGGTCGGCGCGCTGACGATCGCGGCCGATGTCGCCGACGAGGAGCAGGTCCGCGCCGCGATGGCCGAGGTCCGCGAGCAGCTCGGCCGCATCGACGTGCTGATGAACAACGCCGGGATCAACCCGACCGACGATGCCTCGGTGCTGGAAACGGCGCTCGACTCCTGGCAGCGCGTCCAGGACGTCAACCTCCGCGGCGTCTTCCTCTGCTGCAAGCACGGGATCCCGCACCTGCTGGACGCCGGCGGCGGCTCGGTGATCAACGTCGCCTCCTTCGTCGCCACGATGGGCGCCGCGGTCTCGCAGATCTCCTACACGGCGTCCAAGGGCGCAGTGCTCTCGCTCTCCCGCGAGCTCGGCGTCGAGTTCGCCGACCGCGGCGTCCGCGTCAACGCGCTCTGCCCGGGTCCGGTCAACACGCCGCTGCTGAAGGAGCTCTTCGCCAAGGACCCCGACCGCGCCGCCAAGCGCCTCGTCCACATCCCGATGGGCCGGTTCGGCGAGGCCGAGGAGATCGCCAAGGCGGCCCTGTTCCTGGCCAGCGACGATTCCTCCTTCATCACCGCCTCGACCTTCCTCGTCGACGGCGGCCTCTCGGGCGCCTACCTGACGCCGGGCCAGGCCGACTAGCTCGGCCGGCGCCGGGCCAGGTCGAGCCAGCGGCCGCAGAGCTCACGGCCGAGCTCGTTGAAGGCGTCGATCTTCGCCTCGGTCTCGGCTCGGAGCGCATCGGGGTCGAGGCCGATCCGGACCGCGTCGGGATCGGAGCGGTAGTCGTCGATCCACGCCACCGCGTCGGCGCGGCTGACCTCGGGATGGAACTGGATCGCCCAGGCGCTCTCGCCGAGGCGGCAGCTCTGCAGGCAGACCTCGCTCCGAGCGAGGTCGACGGCCCCGGGCGGCGAGGGGAACGCGTAGCTGTGCCACTGAAACGCCTCGAAGCCGGGGGCGAGCGGGCCCAGCAGCGGGTCCGCCCGGCCGGCGGCCGTGATCCCGATCCGCTTCCAGCCGATCTCGGGCTCCGGCGCCCGCCCGGGGCTGGCCCCGCCGGCCTCGGCGAGGAGCTGGCCGCCGAGGCAGAGCCCCAGCAGGGGCACCCCGCGCGCCAGCAGCCGGCGCAGGAGCGCCTTCTCGTCGGCGAGCCAGGGGTGCGCGGTCTCCTCGTCGACGTTCATCGAGCCGCCGAGGGCGAAGACCGCGTCGTAGCCGAGCGGGTCGGCGGGCGGTGCGCCGTCGTTCGGCAGAAGCCACTCGTCGAGGCTGTCGCCGCGAGCGCGGATCGCCTCGGCGAAGACGCCGGGGCCCGCGTCCGCCTGTTGGACGATCGCCAGGACTCGCATGGCCGCAGTCTCTCACCGCCTAGGATCCGCCGATGGCGCGTCTCCTCCGCCCGCTCCTCCTCGTCCCCCTCGCCGCCGTGGCCCTGGTCGTCGCGCCGGCCGCCCAGGCGCGTGAACCGTTCTTTCCCCACCTCGGCAACGCCGGCTACGACGCGCTCCACTACGACGTCGAGCTGTCCTATCGGCCCGCCCACGGCACCCTGAGGGCGAGGGCGGCGATCGAAGCGCGGGCCCGCCAGGGCCTGCGCCGCTTCTCGCTGGACCTGCGCGGGCTCACGGTCTCCTCGGTGACCGTCGACGGGAGGCCCGCCCGCTTCCGCCGTGGCCGCGACAAGCTGAGGATCGTTCCCGCGGCGCGGATCGGGCGCGGCGACCGCTTCGTCACCGTCGTCAGATACCGCGGTAGGCCGCGCCGGGTGATCGATCCCGACGGCAGCTCCGAGGGCTGGATCCGGACCCCCGACGGCGCCCTCGCCGTCGGCGAGCCGAAGGGGACGATGGCCTGGCTGCCCTGCGACAACGTCCCCGCCGACAAGGCCAGCTTCGAGGTGGCGATCGACGTGCCGGCCCGTCTGCGGGCCGCCTCCAACGGGCGCCTGGTGGCGGTCGAGCGCGGCGGCGGGCGCCGCACGTACCGCTGGCGCGAGGACTCGCCGATGAGCACCTATCTGGCGGTCGTCGACATCGGCCGCGGCCGCCTCGCCCGGGGCGAGGCCGGCGGCCTGCCCTACTGGACGCTCGTCGACCCCCGGCAGGCGGCGAAGTCGGCTCCGCTGCTGGCCGAGCTGCCCGAGGTGATCCGCTTCGAGAGCGGGATCTTCGGCCCCTACCCGTTCGAAGCGGCGGGCTCCTTGGTCGACGTCGAACCCCGGCTCGGCTACGCGCTGGAGACGCAGACCCGTCCGATCTACGCCTTCGTGCCCGATCTCACGACGATCGTCCACGAGACTGCGCATCAGTGGTTCGGGGACTCGGTCGGCCTCGAGCGGTGGCCCAACATCTGGCTCAACGAGGGCTTCGCGACCTGGACCGAGTGGTACTACGCGGAGCGCCACGGCCGCCGCACCGCACGGCAGATCTTCCACCGCCTCTATCGCGTCCCCGCCTCGAAGACCGACTTCTGGGAGCCGCCCTCGGGCCACCCCGGCCAGCCGAAGAACCTGTTCGGCACCTCCGTCTACGTGCGGGGCGCGATGGCGCTGGAGGCGCTCCGGGTGAAGATCGGGACGCGGCCGTTCCTGCGCCTGCTGCGGCGCTGGGCGACGCTGAACCGCCACGGCAGCGCCGACATCGAGGAATTCATCGCCCTCGCCGAGAAGGTCTCCGGCCGCGACCTCGGCCGCCTCTTCCACCGCTGGCTGTTCGAGCGCGGGAAGCCGCGCGGCTACGGCTACATCTAGGGAGCGCGGGAAGCCGCGCGGCTACGGAGACATCTAGGGAGCGCGCGAAAGCCACGGGGCGCCCCCAAAGGCCGCTCGCCGGTCCCCTGGTTAAGCGCCCCGTGGACCCTTAGGCTACCCGACCGCGGCCGACCGAAACGGCCCGCCCACAGCGCCATACTGGACGCAGATGCCGGGGGGCGATCATCGCGAGCCGAAACGCCCGGGCCTGGCGACGATCGCCGCGGAGTGGACGCGGATCGGGGTCACCGGCTTCGGCGGGCCGCCCGCCCACATCGCCCTGCTGCGGCGGCTGGTCGTCCGCCGGCGTGGCTGGATGGACGCCCGCGCCTTCGAGGACGCGAACGCCGCCTGCTCGCTCCTGCCCGGGCCCGCCTCGACCCAGCTCGCGATCTTCTGCGCCTACCGGGTGGGCGGCTGGCCCGGTGCGATCGTCGGGGGCCTCGGCTTCGTCGTCCCCGCGGTCGTGATGATCCTGGCGCTCTCGGTCGTGTTCCTCGCCCAGGCGCCGCCTCTCTGGGTGCGTGGAGCCGGCGCCGGCGCCGGGGCCGCGGTGGCCGCGGTCGCCGTCCGGGCCGGGATCGACCTCGTCGGCCCGAGCTTCGCGCGGGCCCGCCAGGACGACCGCGAGGAGCGGCTCTGGTTCCTCTACGTCCTCGTCGGCGCGGCCGGCGCGGCGCTGGCGGCGGCCTACCTGGTCCTCGTCCTCCTGGGCTGCGGAGCCCTGGAGCTGGCGCTGCGGCGCCGGCGGCCGTCGAGCCTCGGCGCGCACGCCTGGCCGCTGGCGGCCGTCGTCGCCACCGCCGCCGCGGGCGGGCTCGGCGCCCTCGCCTGGACGGCGTTCAAGGTCGGCGCCCTCTCCTTCGGCGGCGGCTTCGTGATCATCCCGCTGATGCAGGGGGACGCCGTCCACGCCTACCACTGGATGAGCGACTCCGAATTCCTCAACGCCGTCGCCCTCGGGCAGGTGACGCCGGGGCCGGTGGTCGCCACGGTCGCCGCGGTGGGCTACGCTGCCCACGGGATCGGCGGCGGCCTGCTGGCGGCGTTCGTCGCCTTCGTCCCCTCCTTCTCCTTCATCCTGCTCGGCGGCGGGCGCTTCGAGCGGCTGCGCGGCAACGCCGGTGCCCGGGCCTTCCTGGACGGCGCCGGCCCGGCCGCGATCGGCGCCATCTTCGGCGCCGCGATCCCGCTCGCCGCGGCGCTCTCCGAGGGCTGGCAGCTCGCGCTGCTCGCCGCCGCCGCGCTCGGCCTGCTGGCTCTTCGCCGCGGCGTCGTCGCGACCCTGCTGGGCGCCGCCGCCGCGGGCGTCGTCCTCGTCCTCCTGGGGGCGCCCGCCCCCTGACCTCGGATCGGCCGCCAGGACGGCCGCCACAATCACGCCGATGCCCACCGAGAGCAGCCGCTCGCCGCGGCGGCCCTACCACCCGCGCAGCGAGGCGCGCCGGCGGCGCGGCGCCGATCTGCTCGGTCTGCGCGAGGCGAGCGCGATGGCGATCGGAGGGATGATCGGCGGCGGCATCTTCAGCGTGCTCGGGGTCACGATCGACCTCGCAGGCCACCTCGCCTTCGCCGCCTTCCTGATCGGCGCGGCGATCGCCGCACTGACCGCGCACGCCTACGCCCGGCTGGCGCTGCGCTCGGGCCGTTCGGGCGGCCCGTTCACCTACCTGCGCGACGAGGGCCACCCGGGCCCCGCCGCCATCGTAGCCTGGCTGCTGATCGTCGGCTACGTCTTCGCCCTCGCCGTCTACGCCTTCACCTTCGGCCACTACCTCGCCCACCTGATCGGAGCGCCCGTCCTGGTCGCCCGCCTGGCCGGGGTCGCGGTGCTCGTCGGCTTCGTCGCGGTCAACGTCCGCGGCGTGACGACCTCGGGGCTGGTCGAGGACGTCGTCGTCCTCACCAAGCTCACCGTGCTCGCCGGGATCGCGGTCGTCGGCCTCGGCATGCTCTCCCCGCAGCGTCTGTCGCCGCTCGACAACGAGGGCCTGCTCGGCGTCTTCCTCGGGGCGGCGGTGATCTTCGTCGCGTACGAGGGATTCGAGCTGGTGCCCTACGACTACGACGACATCGCCGAACCGCGGTGGGCGCTCCCGCGCGCCCTCTACATCTCGGTCGGCGTCGTAGCGCTCGTCTACGTCGGGGTCACGCTCGCCTCCCAGATGCTGCTTCCCGACGCCACGATCAGCGCCGAAAAGGAGGTCGCCTTCGCGCTCGTGGGGGAACAGGCGCTGGGCGGCCTCGGTCTCTGGGCGGCGACGGTCGGCGCGGTCTTCTCGACGAGCTCGGCGATCAACGCGACGCTGTTCTCGACCGCGCGCCTGGTCCGCGACGTCAGCTCGGCGAACGAGCTGCCGTCGTCGCTGGGCCGCGAGCGGGCCGGGATCCCGGTCGTCGCGATCGTCTGGATCGCCCTGCTCGGCGCCGGCTTCTCGCTGCTGCCGGGGGTGACCGAGATCGTCTCCTTCGGCTCGCTCACGTTCCTCCTCGTCTTCGGCTTGATCAACCTCCTCCACGCGCGGCACACCGCCCGCCCGGGCTGGGATCGCGGCCTCGCCTACCTCGGGGGCCTCGCCTGCTGCGCGGCGGCCGGGACGCTGGTCTACTACCTCGCGCGCTACGACCTCGCCGGGCTCGCCCTGGTCGGCGCGACCTTCCTCCTGGTCGCGATCGCCCGCGCCGCCTTTGTCGCCCGCGCGCCGGGACCGCCGGCAGGGTAAGTTGACTGTAGAAGTCAAGAGACAACAGCGCGAGAGGAGCGAGTTTCGATGGCATTGCAGCTTGGGGACACAGCACCCGATTTCGAAGCCGAGACGACCGAGGGTCGGATCAGCTTCCACGACTGGATCGGCGATTCGTGGGCGATCCTCTTCTCCCACCCGAAGGACTTCACCCCCGTCTGCACGACCGAGCTCGGCTACATGGCGAAGATCGAGCCCGAGTTCGCGAAGCGCAACGTCAAGGTGATCGGCCTCTCGGTCGACCCGCTGGGCGAACACGAGGCCTGGGCCAAGGACATCGAGGAGACCCAGGGCGCCGCCCCGAACTACCCGATCATCAGCGATGCGGACTTCAATGTCTCGAAGCTCTACGGGATGCTGCCGGCGGAGACCTCGGGGGAGGCCGGCGAGCGGACCCCCGCCGACAACCAGACGGTTCGCAACGTCTTCGTGATCGGTCCCGACAAGAAGATCAAGCTGATCCTGGTCTACCCGATGACGACCGGCCGCAACTTCGACGAGGTGCTGCGGGTGATCGACTCGCTGCAGCTGACGGCGAAGAACAAAGTCGCCACCCCCGCCAACTGGCAGGAGGGTGACGACGTGATCATCGCCGGCTCGGTCAACAACGAGGAAGCCAAAGAGATCTTCGGCGAGTGGGAGGAACCGAAGCCCTACATCCGCATCGTGCCGCAGCCGCGCTGAGTGGCGGCACCCTCCTCCGGCTCCTTCTCGACCGGGCCCGCCGGCTTAGCCCCACATAAGCGGGGCTAAGCCGGCGAAAAGCCCGCGCAAAGAGGCTGAACCTAGGTTCGGCGGGCGTCACCCGACGCTGTCTCGTCCAACCAAGAGAAGGAGTGCGGAGGATGCCTCACAGAATCAGCATGATCGTCAGGGGTCTCTGAGCGGGCGCCAGCCTTCTCGGAGCTGGATCTGAGCCGGGGCAACGCGAACACGCTGTTCGCAGAGGCGCTCTGCATCTCCTAGCCGACTCCCTAGAGTCGGCGCATGCGCCGGGAAGAGCGCGGCCGGCTGGCCGCCTACCGATTCGAGACGCTGCCGCGCCGGGTCGACGCCTTGGTGTCGACCCGGCATGGCGGCGTCAGCCCGGCGCCCTTCGACTCGCTCAACCTCGGGCTCTGGACCGAGGACGAGCCGGCGCGGGTGGTCGAGAACCGTCGCCGCCTCTTCGCCGCCTTCGACCTGCCGCTGGAGCGCTCGGTCTGGGCCCGCC
>JBLNAC010000137.1:0-3711 GCA_050259155.1 Syntrophothermus sp. | reverse complement strand
GTGCCGGGAATCCTGACCATGTTCATGCCGGCTGCCCGGAAGCGGCCCAGAGCACCGCCCAGCGCCTCGCGCGAGGGCGCCATGCCGACCGGGTCGAGCGGCGTCCAGACGACGCCCCTGGCAAAGGTGCGAACCCCGTTCACGTGCAGGTCGAGCCCCATCTCGACCGGGTCCCAGCTCGGATCCGGCCCGGGCGCGATCTCGCGGAAGCCGACGCGACCCGCGTCGAGACGAGTCTCGCCGCCGGGGCCGGAGAGGAACAGCCTCACGTCGTAGAGCGCCGGCGCGCCGTGGGTGTGGGGCCACCAGCGCTCGACGGGGTCCAGCCGCACCGACCCGGTGAGCTCGACGAGGCCGTCGCCGCGCTCGGCGACCGCCAGCGTCGCCTCCGCCACCCCGGCTCCGCCGAGCACGAGCCTGCCGGCATCCGGAGCCGGGCCGAGCGGGCGAAGCGTCGCCTCCACCGCGAGCTCGCCGCCCTCCCCCTCGCAGCGCGGCCTCAGCCGCAGGGACTCGACCGCGAAGCCGCGCCGGCGCTCGATCCAGATCGGCCGCCAGGGCCCGACCGTGGCCGGCCCAGGTGCGAAGCCGGGGCAACGGCCCAGCAGCATCGTGCGGTGGAAGCGCAGCCTGTTGTCGGCGAGCCGGCTGCGCCAGCGCGCCCGCGGCCGCCTGCGGCCGCCGAGCAACGACGCCAGCGCCCGGCAGCGGATCGCCAGCTCGTTGCCGCCGTCCCGCAGCAGCGACCCGACCTCGATCGCGTCGGCTCGGAACATCGAGCCTCGCTCCGCGACGAGCTCGCCGTTGAGGAAGACCTCGCTGGCGGTGGCGATCCCGGCCAGGCAGAGGACCACCTCCTCCCCCGGTCCCGCCGGCGACGCCTCGAAGCCGACGCGGAACCACCAGTCCTCGGCGTCGAAGTCGCGGGGCTCTCCGGGGCTCCACCTCCCCGCCGCCGCCAGCGCCCCGGCCGCGGTGCCGGGGACCGCGGCCGCGATCCACTCCAGCGCCGACGCCTCCGTCGGCCCGGTGCAGGCGTCCGGGGGACACGACGCCGCCTCCCACCCCGAGTCGAGCTCGGTGCGGTGGTGGGCGTGGACACGGACCCGGGCCGGCGTCATGCCCCGGGGCCGCGGCTCAGGCGAGGGCATCGTCGAGCCGGGAGAAGGACTCCTCCCAGGAGGAGGCGAGCGCCTCCACTCGCGGCGCGGTGTCGAACTCGCGGCGGCGGGCCAGCTTGAAGGAGAGCGCCTTGCAGCCCTCGACGATCTCCCTCATCGAGGCGACGGCGGGTGCGCCGGCGTCGCCCAGGACCCAAGCGACGTGATCGGCGCCGGCCTCGAATGCGGAGCCCACCATGCGGACGGTGGCGAAGGCGTAGTCGTGGTAGCGGGCGGCGTCGCCCTCCAGCAGCATCGGCAGCTCGCGCGCGAGCTGCTCGCCGAAGCGCAGGAAGGGGTTGTCCGCCGGCCGCCGGCCCGCCTGTTCGACGAGGATCTCGCGCGCCGCCGCGCACAGCTCGCCCCCCTCCAGAGGCTCACCCGCGTCGAGCCGCGCCAGCTCGGTGTACGGGGGCAGGACATCGCCCGGCAGGTCCATCCCGATCCGGAACACGCCCCGGTAGTCCTCGCCGGACAGCTCGTGGTAGCCGGCGCCGTGGAAGTAGCGCAGGCGCTCGCCGGCGGGGTCGATCGCCTCGACGACGACCGAGCTCTTGACATGCTCGCGCTGGTAGCTGGTGGCGGCGGTGTCGGGCAGGTAGTAGGAGTCGAACTCGATGATCAGGGTCCGGTGGAACCCGATCTGCTCCACGATCTGCTCGGGCAGAGGCCGGTAGGGCTGCATCTCGTGGACGTCGATGCCGTAGAGCCGCTCGAGGTCCTCGGGGCGGGGCTTGAAGAAGGTCCACTGATCGCCCTCGAAGTCGACCGGCAGCGCGCACCCCATCATCGCCAGCGGCTCGCAGCCGCGAGCGTGGACGAACTCGATCAGGATGTCGGTGTAGCAGTTCGTTTCCAGGTAGGTGCGATCGGGCCCGTGCAGGCTGTGCGGCGAGTAGGCCGCGGGGTCGAGGCCGAACAGGCTCGCCGGGCTCGCCTGGATCCCCGTCACGCCAGCCTCAGCGTCGATCTCACCTCGTCCGGCCATTCGTCGGGATCGAGCCCGTGGGTGCGCAGCAGGGCCAGGGTGATCCGCTCCAGGCCGAAGCCGAGGCAGGCGGTGTGCGCCGTCGGGTCCTCGGCCCGGATCGTGATCCCATAGGTCGCGCTGAAGTGGTCCTGGTGGTAGTTGAAGGAAGCGACGGCCGTCGGCTCCGGGCCGGCGATCTGCACGAGGATCTCGAACTTCAGCTCCTGCGCCCGCTGGCTGCGGGCCAGCAGGCGGCCGCTGCGGCCGAAGAAGGGGTCGCTGGCGACGTCGAAGCTGGCATCGAGCCCGACCGAGCGCAGCAGCTCGACCGAGCGGTCGCGCCAGCCGTCGCGCCAGGCGGCGACCGTCGCCGGCTCGGCGATGCGGACGATCTCGAGCTGGTGGAACATCTGCAGGCGCGCCGGGTCGCCGGAGGGCTCGTGGCGGAAGACGTAGGAGCCGCCGGCGTCGACGGTCATGCCGCCGGGGGAGAGCGGCCCCCTGGCCGCGATCGCCGGGTAGACCGGGTAGCAGGCGGCGGGGGTCAGGCAGAGGTCGGTCTGGGACTGGAAGCCGCTCCAGTCCTCGTGGCGCTCGGCCCGCGACTCCTGCTCGGCAGCCTGCTCCTCGTTTCCCTCGAAGGCGAAGATGGAGCCGGCGAGGTGCGGAAACGACTTGAGGTAGCCGATCTCCTCGATCTGACGGCGCGGGAGCACCGGCGGGAAGGCCATCCGCTCGGGCTCGTCCGCAGCGGCGGCCGCGGTGACCCTTGCGTCGAAGGCCCCGAGCACCCGCTCGAAGACCTCGCCGCGTCCGTAGACGCCCGGGACGCCACTGTCGATCAGCAGCCCCGCGGCGAGCAGCTCGTCGAGGAACTCCTCCTGGTCCGGGGTTCCGGGACGGAACGCTGCCACCGGACTAGACCTCCTTGGCGATCAGCAGCAGGCTGGCGTCGGTCTTGTGGATGCGCTCGTTGGCGACCATCAGGCACGCGGACATGCTGTCGCGCAGGTGCCGACCGACGCTAAAAGGCGTGTCGTTCTTGTAGCCGACGATGCCGCAGACGGCCATCGCCCCCTGGCACACCCTGGGAGCCTGCTCGGAGGCCGCCACCTTGAGGTTGTTGAAGCGGAGGATCGTCGCCATCTCCGAAAGGCGGGAGCGATCGCTCTCGTCGATGTCGACGAACTCTCGCAGGCCGAGCGATACCTCCGCCCGCAGCAGCGAGAGCTCGCTCATCAGGCTCGATAGGCGCAGGGCCGAGGACGGGACCTCCCCGGGGCTGCGTTTGGCGGCGGCGCGGACGAAGGCGCGGGCGCGATCGAAGGCGTCGGTGGCGACACCGAGCCAGACGTGCGACCAGAAGATGTGGGAGAGCGGGGTCATCGACTCGTCGGAGATCCCCGCGAACGGCATCGCCAGGATCTGCTCGACGGGGAACTCCGCGGTGGCTATGAAGCCCGGCGAGCAGGTGCCGCGCATCCCCATCGGGTCCCAGCTGCTCTGCGGGTCGAGCTTCATCTGCTCGGCGCGGGTGAGAACCAGCACCTGGTCGCCGGGTTCGGCGTCGGGGGCGCGCCG
>JBLNAC010000136.1:0-3129 GCA_050259155.1 Syntrophothermus sp. | reverse complement strand
CGAGGGCCAGCGTCGAGAGGGGAACCGCCTCGGCCAGCCGCAGGCGCAGCTCGGCCGGCAGGTTGGTCATCTCACCGTAGGAGCGGGCGCCGCGCGCCAGCCACTCCCAGACCTGGGAGGCGCGGTAGGAGGGCTCGCCTAGCGCGGCGAGGCTGGCTGCGAGGAGCTCGCGGTCCACGGGGCGAGTGTAGGGACGGGC
Source organism: Syntrophothermus sp. (assembly GCA_050259155.1). GTDB lineage: Bacteria > Actinomycetota > Thermoleophilia > Solirubrobacterales > 70-9 > VAYN01. The sequence goes on along the minus strand of JBLNAC010000136.1, from coordinate 2,930 downwards.
ACCCCGAGAGAGGAGGCGGCCTCTGGCGCGGCTACTCGCCGCGGTGCAGCGCCGCCAGCAGCGCCTGCTCCTCCGCCCCCTCGATCCCGACCAGCTTCTGCCGCGACCTCTCGCCGCGCAGGACCCGCACCCGCGAGGGCGCCACCCCGGCGCGCTTGGCGATCAGCCTGCACAGCGCCCGGTTGGCGCGACCGTCGACCGGCGGCGCCGCCACCCGTGCCTGCAGGATCCCATCCTCGAAACCGAGCAGCTGGTCGGCTCGGGCGCCGGGCCGCAGCCGCACCCGCAGCTCCAGCATCGCCGCTCAGATCCCGGTCGCGTCGGCGAGCAGGTCCACCTGGTCGGGATCGCTGGCGCTCGGGAAGAGGATCAGCTCCTGGCACCCGGCCTCCTCGAACGCCGCCAGCTTGGCCTTGACGCTCTCCGGGTCCTTGGCCGCCGCGCCGGCGATGTACCCGGCGGTCTCCTCGCCGAGCCAGCCGTAGTAGTCGGTCAGGTAGGCCTGGGCGTCGGCCTCGGCCCGATCCCCGAGCGAGTAGTAGGCGAGTCCCATCAGCCGCGGCGAGTCCTCGCGGCCCGCCGCCGCCCAGGCCTCGCGCACCTTCCCGGCCGCGACCGCGAACTGCTCGGGCGGGATGCCGCCCGCGATCCAGCCGGCGCCGAAGCGGGCGGCGCGGGCGAAGGAGGCGTCGACGCCGCCGCCGACCATGACCGTCGGAGGATCCGTGTGAGGTCCCATCTCCGGGCTGGCGAAGAGCTCGTGGAGCCGCCTCAGCATCTCGTCCAGTTCGGCACCGCGCCTCTGCATCCCGATCTCCGCCATTTCGTAGTCGGTCTCGCGCCCGCCGATACCGAGGCCGAGGATCAGCCGGCCCCCGGACAGCGCCTGCAGGCTGAGTGCCTGCTTGGCGATCGCGGCGGCGTTGGCGCGCAGCGGGGCGAGCAGCACCGAGGTCGAGAGGCCGATGCGCTCGGTGACGGCGGCCGCCGCGGCGAGCGCCGTCATCGGCTCGTAGTTCGGATAGGCGAAGCGGTCGATCGTGCCGAGCGTCGTGAAACCGCGCGCCTCGGCGCGCTTCGCCCACTCGACCAGCTGCTCGCCGGTCGTGCCCGGGACCGCGTTGGGGAGTCCGATTCCAATGTCCATGCCGCGCTCTCTTCCAGCTCCTCGGGGGTCGTTCGCCCAACCCTAGACAACCGGCCTGTAACACCGTCATCGACGGCCGCGGCCGGCCGGCGCTCCGGGGTCCGGCGCGAACCCGGGGCATCGCAGCACCGGAGTGCGCGGGTAGCGCGGGTAGGACGGGTCCAGCCGCGAGAGCTCGCAGAGCGAGAAGACGGAGCCCCGCGTGTTGGGAACGAGCCGCTGGTGGCGGCAGCGGTCGCAGAGGCCACGCAGGGCGGGCGGCTGGCTCATCGGGCCGATGCTACGCGGCCGGTCGCGCGCCGCCGGCGGGAGCCGCGGCGCCCGGTCGCGCCGGCTCCCGCCTCGGCGCCGGCTAGCTTTGGTCGCGTGAGAGCCGCGACCCTCTTCGACGCCGACGCCGCCGCCTACTCGGGGACGGTCGAGGTCCTCGGCGTCATCTTTCGAGCCGAGGACGACGGCTACGCGGTGCTGGAGGTTCGCGAGACGGGCTCCGGGGCTGGCTTCGCCCTGGTCGGGCCGGTCGCGCATCTCGGCGAGGGCGACCGAGCCGAAGTCAGCGGAGAGTGGCAGACCCACTCCCGCTACGGGCGCCAGCTGCGCGCCGTCGGCGCCGTTCCCCTCGATCCCGCCGACCGCGAGGGGCGGATCGCCTACCTGACCACCCTCCGCCACATCGGCCGGGCTCGCGCCGAGCGCCTGGTCGACGAGCACGGCGATGAGGTGCTGCAGAGGATCGCCGCCGACCCGCAGCGGATCTTCGCCTCGTTGCGCGGGCTCAGCGCCGACCAGGCGGCGGCGACGACCGAGTCGTGGCACGCGAGCCGGGCCGTCCGCGACCTCCACGTCCAGCTCGCGCCGCACGGGCTGGCGCACCTCGCGGCGCCGATCCACGCCCGCTTCGGCGAGCGCTCGATGGCGGTCCTGCACGAGGATCCCTACCGGCTGACGGAGGTGGCGGGCGTCGGCTTCGCCCGCGCCGACAGGATCGCCCTGGCCGCCGACGTCCCCCCGGAGTCGAGCCGCCGCGCCCAGGCGGCCGCGGCCTTCGCCCTCGGCGAGGCCGAGCAGCAGGGCAACAGCTTCTTGCCGCTGGCCGAGCTGGGGCGGCGGACCGGGCGGCTCCTGGGCCTGGCAGCCGATCCGGAGGTCCTCGCCGCGGCGCCCGGGCTGGCTCTCGAGGAGGACCGCGTCTACCGCGAGCCGACGCTGGCCAGCGAGGTGGCGGTGGCGGAGATCCTGCGCGAGCGCGCCTCCCGGCCCCCGCACCTCGACCACGAGCCCGGCGAGGAGCCCGCGCGTGATCTCACGCCCGAGCAATGGGCCGCGGTCCGCGGAGCCTTCGAGGCGCGCGTCTCGGTCCTCACCGGCGGCCCGGGAGTCGGCAAGACCGAGTGCACGAAGGGAATCGTCGCCGAGGCCGCGGAGGCGGGGCTGCGGATCGCGCTGTGCGCCCCGACCGGTCGCGCGGCGCGGCGCCTCGAGGAGGCGACCGGCCACGAGGCGATGACGATCCACCGCCTGCTCGAGTGGGCGCCGGGGCGCGAGCCCGCCCACCGGCCCGGCCACCCCCTGCCGGTCGACCTGGTGATCGTCGACGAGTCCTCGATGCTCAACCTGCGCCTGGCCCAGGTCCTGCTCGAGGGGCTAGCGCAGTCGACCCATGTCGTCTTCGTCGGCGACGCCGACCAGCTGCCGCCGATCGGCGCCGGCAAGCCGTTCGAGGACCTGATCGACTCGGGGGCGGTGCCGGTGGTCCGCCTCACCCAGATCTTCCGGCAGGCGG
>JBLNAC010000135.1:0-3682 GCA_050259155.1 Syntrophothermus sp. | reverse complement strand
GGCCGGCCGCGGGTTGCGGTTGCGGTGGGGCCGCGGGTGGGTGTCGGGCAGGGCCGGGTCGGCGTGGAGGAGACGGTCGCGGAAGTCCGGCGTGCCGCCCCGGGCCGCGGGTCGGTGTCCGGGCAGGGCCGGACAAGCCCGGCCCGTACGGGGTCGCAGGCGCCGGGTGCGCGCGTCGGTGGCGCGGCCGGCCGCGGGTTGCGGTTGCGGTGGGGCCGCGGGTTGGGTGTCGGGCAGGGCCGGGCAAGCCCGGCCCGTACGTGGTCGGCGTGCAGGCTAGGGTTGCGGGCGTAGGTCGTGCTGCCCCGGGTCGCTGGCGTCCGTCGTGCCGCCGCGGTGCGTAGGGGCGGGGCTTGCCCCGCCCGCGGTGCGGTGGGGGGCGCGGGTCGGCATCTGGCCGGGCAAGGCCAGGGCCGGGCAAGCCCGGCCCCTACGGGGTTGCGGGCCCGGCCTGCTCCGCGAGCTCGCGGAGCTGGCGGCGGACGAACAGCATGCGTTGCACGACCGTGACCCACGCCATCGCCGCGAGGAGGTAGATCGGCCACTGCAGCCAGCCCCACGGCGCGAGGCCGAGCGCGACCGAGACGATCACGACCCGCTCGAGCCGTGAGCCGAACCCCACGTCGCCGCGCAGGCCGAGCATCTCCGCCTTGGCACGGGTGTAGCTGACGAGCAGCGAGCCGATCACGGCGAGGAAGGTGGCGACGAGCGCGATCTCGTTCCCGTCCCGCATGAACGCGAGCCCGATCGCGGTCAGCATCGCTGCCTCGCCGAGGCGGTCGAACGTCGAATCGAGGAACGCGCCGAACACCGTCCCCTTGCCGGCGGCGCGGGCGAGCGCACCGTCGAGGATGTCAGCGACCGAGCCGGCGATGAAGAGGATGCCGCCGAGCCAGAAGAAGAGGTACTCGTTGCGCTCCTCGAACCCGACCAGCACAGCGCCCGCCACGCACAACGCGAGCCCGGCGATCGAGAGCATGTCGGGCGTAAGCTTGGTCTTCGCGACGCCCTGCATCGAGCGGCGCAGGATCTCCCGTGCCGCTGCGGTGTACTCCTGCTTGACGCGGTCGAGCTGGTTGACCTTCGGCGGGGTCTCGCTCACCCGCGAACCGCCGCGCGGAGCACGCCTCCGAAGCGGCGGCGGAACAGCACAGCGCCGGTCGCGAGCGCGATCAGCATCCCGACCGCGCAGTCGAGCCAGAAGTGGTTGCCGGTGCCCATCACTGCGAACGACACCCACGCGGGCCAGAGCAGCCAGAGGATCCGCGTGGGCCACGTCCGGGCGAGCGAGGCCATCATCAGGCCGACGATCAGGGAGTCCATCGCGTGGAGGCTCGGCATCGCCGCGAACGGGTTCGCGGCGAAGGCGACGCTCGACTGGTTGACCGCCGAGTGCTCCGCCAGAACGTCGGAGAACCCCCACTCGGGGAACATCCTCGGCGGGGCGGTCGGCATCAAGACGTAGCCGACCAGGCCGACGAGGTTCGCGCCGATCAGCCAGTTGCGGAAGTCGGCGAACCGGTCGTGGTGCCGGAAGTACACCCAGAGCAGCGACAGCCCGACGACCGCGAACTGCGAGAGCCAGTACGTGACCGACGTGGCCGTGATGAGGAGCGACGAGCCCTCGACGATCTGCTGCAGCGCGGGCTCGAACAGGAGCCCGAGGCGGTACTGCAGCTCGATGATGTGCGTCCCGTTCCAGAACGCCTGGCCGACGCCTCGATCCGCCACGCCGCGGACGGCCTGGTAGACAACGTAGAAGCCGATCCAGATCGCGAACTGGAGCGCCAGGTGTCGCCAGCCGCGCGGCAGCAGACGCTGCCCGGATCGCTCCGCGTAGCCCGTCACAACTCCAAGTCTAGTACGTCCGGCCTACGTTGCGAGATCGCTCACGCGCGCTGGCGGGCGCTGTAGGTCGTCAGCGCCCTCATGTACTGCGCCCGCTCGAAGGCGGCCGGGTCGGGGCACGCAACCTGGCTGAGGCTTCCCCGGGCCTGGTCGACGGACGCGTACTCGTGCTCGGCGAGCCATCGCGCGAGGCCGCCCACCACGCTCGTCACGTGGCCCGGCCCGTTCCGCAGCAGGGACGAGGCGAGCATCACCACGTCCGCGCCGGCGAGCACCAGCTTCACGACGTCCTCCGACGTGTGCGCGCCGCCGGTCGCGGCGAGGTCGAGCGCGACCCGGCCGCGCAGGATCGCGATCCAGCGCAGCGGCAGGCGCAGCTCGTCGGGCGTCGAGAGACGCACGCCTGCCTGCACGGTGAGCGTGTCCAGGTCGATGTCGGGCCCGAGGAAGCGGTTGAAGCACACGACCCCGTCGGCGCCGGACTCCGCGAGGCGGCGCGCGACGTTGGCGAACGCGGTGTAGTACGGGCCGACCTTCACGGCAAGCGGGATCGAGACGGCGGCGCGGACGGCGCGCACCAGCTCGAGCAGGCTGTGCTCGACGTGGTGGCCCTCGGTAGCAGCGTCTGCCTCGACCGCGTAGACGTTGAGCTCGAGCGCGTCCGCCCCGGCTTCCTCCGCGAGGCGCGCGTAGCGGAGCCAGCCACCCTTCGACGACCCGTTCAGGCTCGCGATCACGGGGATCCGGAGGGCCTCCTTCGCCGCCGCGAGGTGGTCGAGGTAGGAGGACGGGCCCGTGGCGAGGTCCTCGATGTCGGGCAGGTAGGTGAGAGCCTCGGAGAAGCTGTGGGCGCCCTGCTCGAAGGCCTCGTGCAGCTCGAGCTCCTCGTGCTCGATCTGCTCCTCGAAGAGCGAGGGGAGGACGACGGCGGCGGCGCCGGCCTCCTCGAGCCGGACCAGCGTCTCGACCTTGCCGGTCAGGGTGCAGGCCGAGACGACCAGTGGGTTGGAGAGCTCGAGGTTGAGGTAGCGGGTCTTCAGGTCGACGCTCATGACTGGGCCTCCATCCGGTCGGGGACAGTCCGCTCGATGCCGGCCATCTGCTCGTAGAACCGCCAGCGCTCCTCGATGTCGCGCTGGGCCAGCCGCATCAGCCGCTCGGCCTGCGCCGGGTTGGCCCGGGCGAGCATGGCGTAGCGGGCCTCCTTCGCCGCGAAGTCCTTGAACGGCTGGGTGGGCTTGCGGCTATCCAAGTGGAACGGGTGCTGGCCCTGGCCGCCGAGCCGCGGGTCGTACCGGTAGAGCGGCCAGTAGCCGGTGGCGGTCGCCTCCTTCTGATGGCTCATCGCCGTCGTCATGTCGAGGCCTTGGGCGATGCAGTGGCTGTAGGCGATGATCAGCGACGGGCCGGGCCAGGCATCCGCCTCGAGCATCGCCTTGATCGCCTGGGCGTCGTTGGCGCCGATCGCGATCTGGGCCACGTAGACGTTGCCGTAGCTCCGGGCGATGGCGCCCAGGTCCTTCTTGGTCGTCCCCTTGCCAGCCGCCGCGAACTTGGCCACGGCGCCGCGCGGGGTCGCCTTCGACGCCTGCCCGCCGGTGTTGGAGTAGACCTCGGTGTCGAGCACCAGGATGTTGACGTTGCGGCCGGACGCGATGACGTGGTCCAGGCCGCCGTACCCGATGTCGTACGCCCAGCCGTCGCCGCCGACGATCCAGACGCTCTTTTTCACCAGTGCATCTGCTACACTGAGCAGGTTTTGAGCACGCTGGTCGTGGCTGCCCTGCAGGCGCTGCTTGAGAATTTCCACACGCTCGCGCTGGCCTTTGATCCC
>JBLNAC010000134.1:0-11252 GCA_050259155.1 Syntrophothermus sp. | reverse complement strand
GGGAAGCCGCGCTGGAAGAGAACGGGAAGCCGGGCGGCACGATCGCGCAGCGCCTCGAAGGCTACGAGGACCTCGGCCGCCGGCTGGGGATCCGGTATGGCCAGGCGATGATCGTCAGCGGGCCGAACGGAACGCAGACCCTGCAGGAAGGCCCGACCCTGGCCGAGGTGAAGGAAGCGATCGCGGCGGTCGAATAGGCCCTCGGGGGATCCTCACGCCGCGCCGCCGAGGCTGCGCGCGCGGTGGGCGATGACGTCGCCCCAGTCGGCGTCGTCGATGTGTCCCGGCGCCGTCGTCGCGATGAAGTCGGCGAGCACGTCGGCGAGGCCCTCCGGATCTTCGAGGTTGGGGAAGTGGGCGGCCCGGGCAAGGGTCTCGAAGCGGCAGTTCGGGATCGCGTCGTGCGCTTCGCGACCATGGGACATGGGGATCGTCCGGTCGCGCTCGCCCCAGACGATCAGCGTCGGCATCTCGCCGAGCAGGTAGAGGCGGTCGCGGGCGCTGACCCTCTGTCCCTGGAAGTCGATCACCGCCCGCAGCGTCTGCAGGAAGGCGCGCCGAGAGCCCTCCTCCTGCAGCGGCCCCAGCGCCCGCGCGACGGCCTGCAGGTAGACGCCGGTCGAGACGCCGCGCCCCCGCAGCGCGGTCCCGGCGCCGGCGATCGCGCCGACCAGGCGCGGCCGGCTCGCCAGGCGCAGCAATGTCGCCGATCCGGGCAGCGCCGCCCCTCTCAGGAGCGGGCTGACGTCCTGGCCGAGCCCGCCGCTGGAGACCAGTGCCAGCCGCTCGGTGCGCTGGGGGAACTGGTAGAAGAACTGCATCGCGACGCCGCCACCCAGGGAGTGGCCGACGATCGTCGCCCGCTCGACCCCGATCGTCGTCAGCAGGTCGCGGATGCCGGCCGCGTGCGCCCCCAGCGAGTAGTCGCCGCGTGGGGTCGCCGAGTCGCCGTGGCCGATCAGGTCGGGGGCGATGACACGGTGAGAGGCGGCGAGCCTGGTCGCCACGCCCTCCCAATGCCGGGAGGAGTTGATCATCCCGTGGATCAGGACGACGTTCGGGCCCTCGCCCGCGGTCCGGTAGACGGCGCGGTGCCCGTGCAGGTCGACCTCGTGGGCCGCGAAGGGATCGGGGCTCATCCCCAGACCCTAGCCAGCGCGATGGGCAAAGACCGACCGCCCGAAAGGAGGGAGGTGCCGGCCGGCGGGCTTCACACCCCCGCTCCGGGGTCCGCATGAGGCCCAGCCAATCGGGGCGCCCGGATTTGAACCGGGGACCTCACCGACCCGAACGGTGCGCGCTACCAGGCTGCGCCACGCCCCGAGAGGCGCGATTATCTCAGAGCCGCGCGAGGAGGGGTTGCGCGGCGGCAGGGCCCAGGGCGCTACTTTGGCCCCTGGGTCGGTTACTCGACCAAAGCCATGCTTCGCAAGCTAGCGCCATTCATCGTCGCCCTTGCCGCGCTCGGCCCCGGTCCGGCGGGCGCGGCGGCCTACCTTCCGGAAGGCTTCATCGGCGTCGCGCCCCAGGGTCCGACGAGCTCGGGGGACTACGAGCTGATGCACGAGGCGGGCGTGCGCAGCGTCAGGATGGGGCTCAGCTGGTCCAGCGTCGAGCCCGAGGACCCTCTCTTCTTCCCCCCGAGCTGGGCCGGCGTCGGCCACGTGGGCGGAGCCGCGGCCCTGGCGCGGATCAGCGTCATGCCCGTCGTGCTCGAATCTCCTGCCTGGGTCGCGGGAGACCCCAAGGTGATGCCCGTTCGGACCGCGTGGCAGCGGGGCGCCTGGACCCGCTTCCTGCGCGAAGCGGCGGCCCGCTACGGGCCCGAAGGCGAATTCTGGGAACAGCACCCCAGGCTGCCGTACCTGCCGCTCGAACGCTGGGAGATCTGGAACGAGCAGAACATCGTCACCTTCGCCCGCCCGCCCGACCCGGTCGGGTACGCGAAGCTGCTGCGGATCTCCGGCCGCGCCCTGCACTCCGCCGACCCGGGGGCGGAGGTGATCCTCGGCGGCCTGTTCGGCAGGCCGTTACAGGTCCCGCCCAACGTCGCCTCCGGCGATTTCCTCCAGCGCGTCTACCGGGCGGGCCGCGTGAAGCCCTACTTCGACGGGGTCGCCCTGCATCCGTACGTCGCCGACGTGCGGGCGATCGGGGAGCAGATCCGAAACCTGCGGCGGATCATGCGGCTGCACGGCGACGCCCGGACGCCGCTCTACCTGACCGAGCTGGGCTGGGGATCGCGGGCCGGGCCCACCCGCTGGGAGCGCGGCCTCTACGGGCAGGCGAACGAGCTCTCGAGGGCGTTCGCGATGCTCTCCGCCAACCGGCTGCGGTGGCGGATCGGCGGCGCCTGGTGGTTCAGCTGGGCCGACGCGCCCGAAGGTTGCGGCTTCTGCCGATCCGCGGGCCTGCTGACCGAAGACCGGGAAGCCAAGCCGTCCTGGTACCGCTTCAACGCCTGGACAGGGGGCAACCCCGACATCGTGCCGCGGATCGGCGCCGGCTAGGCTCCGTCCTCCACTTCGCAATCGACCAAGGAGAGGCGATGGCTTACTCAGTTCCCGACCTGCCGTACCCGTACGACGCGCTCGAGCCCCACATCGACGAGGAAACGATGCGCATCCACCACGACAAGCACCATCAGGCCTACGTCGACAAAGCCAACGGCGCCCTCGAGGGGACCGAGTGGGCGGACCGGGAGGTCGAGGAGGTGCTCAAGGACCTCGCGAGCCTGCCGGCCGACAAGCAGACTGCGGTCCGCAACAACGCCGGCGGCCACTACAACCACACCCTCTTCTGGCAGATGATGAGCCCCGACGGCGGCGGTGAGCCGGGCGGCGAGCTGGGCGACGCGATCGCCGGCGCCTTCGGCTCCTTCGATGCCTTCAAGGAAGAGTTCAAGAACGCCGGGATCGCACGCTTCGGCTCCGGCTGGGCGTGGCTGGTCAAGGACTCGTCCGGCGCCCTCTCGGTGGTCTCCACCGCCAACCAGGACTCGCCGATCTCCGACGGGCTGACGCCGCTGCTCGGCTGCGACGTCTGGGAGCACGCCTACTACCTCAAGTACCAGAACCGGCGCCCCGACTACCTCGACGCGTTCTGGAACGTCGTCAACTGGGACTACGTCGCGAGCGCCTTCGCGTCCTAGCCGGCCTGGGGGGCCGGGCTCGCCTGCGGGTGCTGCTCGGCCCCGGCCTTGGCCGGGATCTCCGCCATCGCGTGCTCGGCCAGCGCGGTGATCGTCAGGCTCGGGTTGACCCCGACGTTGGCCGGGACGGCGGAGCCGTCGCAGACGAGCAGGTTCTCGTAGCCGAAGACCCGCTGGCGCGCGTCCACGACCCCGTCCTCGGGCCCGTGGCCGATCACCGCGCCGCCGAGGATGTGGGCGGTGGTCGGGATGTTCATCAGCGCCTCCATCGTCGAGCTCTGAGCGACGCCGCCCGTCCGCTGCGCCAGCCATTCGGCCGCCTGGTTGGCGATCGGGATGAAGGTCGGGTTGGGCCGCTCGGCGTCCTGTTCGGTCTGCAGGCGGACGTCGCCGTTTCGCTTCAGCCGAGGCCGCAGCGCGATCGCGTTGTCGAGGGTCTGCATGACGAGGACGATGATCGTCCGGCTCGACCAGTTACGGGGGAAGAGCGTCTTGGCGAAGCGCCCCGGGTGCCGAAGGATCTCGGCGAGGAGCTTGAGCGGCCGTGTCAGCCGGGTGCCGTCGCCGACCAGCAGCGTGTAGAGCAGGTGCATCGAGTTGCCGGCGTGGCCGTAGGAAACGGTCTCGATGTGGGTATGGGGGTCGGGATAGATGCTCGAGGTGATCGCGACGCGCCGCGTCAGGTCCTCCGGGTAGTCCTCCGGGACGGTCACGGCGAGGATCGACTCGCTGTTGGTGCGGACGAGCTCGCCGAGCCGGCTGGAGATCCGCGGCAGCGCGCCCCCGAGGCGGCAGCGCTGGAGGAGGCGGTTGGTGCCGAGCGCGCCCGCGGCGACGACGACGCCGCCGGCGGTCAGGGTGCGGACGCCGCGCCCGCGCACGATTCCCGATCGCTCGCTGGTGACGACGTAGCCGTCGGAGCCGTCCTCGGCGCCGCGCGGGCGGATCTCGGTCACCGTGCGGTCCGGCAGGACCTCGACGCCGCGGCGCTCGGCCAGCCAGAGGTAGTTCTTGACCAGCGTGTTCTTGGCGCCGTGCGGGCAGCCCACCATGCAGCGGCCGCACCGCATGCAGCCCGTCCGCTCCGGTCCCTCGCCGCCGAAGAAGGGGTCGGGGACGGTCTTTCCCGGGTTGTCGAGGTAGACCCCGACCGGCGTCTTGCGGTAGGTGTCGCCGACTCCCAGATGCTCGCCGTACTCGCGCAGCAGCTGGTCGGCCGGATCGTCGTGCTCGTGGACGACGACTCCGAGCATGCGCTGGGCCTCCTCGTAGTGCGGCGCGAGAGCCCGCTCCCAATCCTCGAGATCGGCCCACTGGGGGTCCTGGAAGAACTGGCTCGGCGGCACGTAGAGCGTGTTCGCGTAGCCGAGGCTGCCGCCGCCGACACCGCAGCCGCTGACCACCGAGACGTCCTTGAACGGCGTCAGCCGGAAGATGCCGCGCAGACCCAGGCGCGGGGCCCAGAAGTAGCGGCGCAGGTCCCAGGTCGATTTCGGGAAGTCCTCGTCGCGGAAGCGGCGCCCGCACTCGAGCACGGCGACGGAATAGCCCTTTTCGGCGAGGCGCAGAGCGGAGACCGAGCCCCCGAAACCGGAGCCGACGACCACCCAGTCGTAATCGAACTGGCCCATCAGCCAGCGAAGCCTACCCGCTGCGCGGAGCGGCTCAGGCCTCGTCGGGCTCGAGCGGCCGGAAGTCGCTCGGCCGAGCGCCGCAGACGGGACAGAACCAGTCGTCCGGGATGTCCTCGAACGCGGTTCCGGGCGGGATGCCGCCGTCCGGGTCGCCTATCGCGGGGTCGTAGATGAAGCCGCAGCTCTCGCAGATCCAGAGCGTCAGTTCGGCGGTTGCAGACATACGTGCAGTGTAGTGGGAGCTATTTCTCGAAGCTGACCGAGACCGGTTCGCGTTCGGCTTTGTCCTCGAGCTCGAAGTACTCGCGGGCGGCGAAGCCACCCTGGTTGGCGATGACCGAGCCCGGGAACTGCTGGATGTCGGTGTTGTAGGACTGGACGTTGGAGTTGTAGATGCGGCGCGCGGCCTGGATCTCGTCCTCGAGCTCGGAGAGGTTGCGGCTCAGCTGCTGGAAGTTCTCGGTGGCGCGCAGGGTCGGGTAGTTCTCGGCGACGGCTCGGAGGTCGGTCAGGGCGCCGCTCAGCTGCGTCTCGGCTTTCGACGTCTCGGCCACGGAGTGGGCCGACATCGCCGCCGCCCGCGCTTTGGTCGCTTTCTCGAAGACCTCGCTCTCGTGCGCGGCGTAGCCTTTGACCGTCTCGACCAGGTTGGGCACGAGGTCGTGGCGCCGTTTCAGCTGGACGTCGATTCCGCTCCACGACTCGTCGACCCGGTTGCGCGAGGCGATGATCGAGTTGCGTTTTGCGACGTAGTAGAGGGCCGCGATGACGATGATCGCGACGACGACAACGACGATGACGATGGTCATGGAGTCTTTCTCTCCTGTTCCGATGGTCGGCCTGGCCTGGGAGCATCGTAGCCGCCGCGGGCGCTGTCTCACGGGCGGCAGCGGCACCGGAGGCCCATCTTGGCGGCGAATAGGATCCGCCGGTGGGCGCGAAGCAGGAAGCGAGCGACTGGGCGGAGACGGTGCGCCGCTACGGGGAGCGGCACGGCCTCAGGTATGAGGAGGTGGGGGGCATCAACCCCAAGGACGCTCCGGTCGCCCTCTGCGTCGGCGGCGGCAACCGCCTCACCGGCGAGCTCGCGGAAGGCTTCTGGGGATCCTCCTGCGACGCCGACGAAGAGGAGGTCGGCGGCCTGTTCAACAAGGCGATGCTGCCGACGGCGGTGCTCGCCAAGGCCCACATGCCCGATCTCGCGAAGGTGGTTCCGGCGTTCAACGTCGAGTCGATCGAGGGACACGAGGTCGTCACCCAGCGTTTCTCTCGCAAGGTCGACTTCGAGTCGATCGACTTCAACCGGCGCTTCGCGACGACCGTGCCCAAGGAGTACGACCCGATCGCGCTGCGCGAGCTGTTCGGCCCCGGCTTCCTCGCCTGGGTGACGACGATGACCGGCGAGATCGATTTCGGGATCAACGACCGCCAGCTGTGGTTCCTCTGGCGCCTGCGGGAGCGCAGCGAGGGGGAGCTCGGCGCGGCGCTGAAGAACGCCGGCCAGCTGTTCAGGCGGCTGCAGGCGGAGATGGAAGAGAGCGGCATCCACACCTATCCGCCCGGTCCCTGGCACGCGGGGCTGGAACCGTTTCCGGACGCGAAAGGGGGCCCTCTCCATCCGGCCGGGGACGCCGGCGCCTAGCGTTCTTTCTCCGCCGGCTCGGCCTCCTCGTAGCCGGGCTCGCCCGGGAGCACGATGCGGTGCGAGCCCCCCTCCTGGATCACCCGCGGGGTGACGGAGTCGACGTCCCTGCTGCGGTAGGCGGCGAGCGCCTCGTCCGCGGTCGCGAACTCGCTCAGCCAGCGCAGCTGGTGCATCGTCGGGAACGAGATCCGCAGCTCGCCGGCCTCCTGCGCGGCAAGCGCCCTCGCCGGCTCGAACCAGGCGGCGTCCACGGTCTCGACCCCGTCGGGGCGGGGTGGGGTATGCGCGGGGGCCAGGGCGAGGAAGAACCAGGCGTCGAAGCGGGTCGAGACCACCTCCGGGGTGATCCAGCGCGAGAAGAGGACGAGCTCGGCGTCGCCGGGCAGCTCGATCCCCGCCTCCTCGGAGAGCTCGCGCATCGCGCAGGCGCGCCGGCCGGCGTCGGCGTGGCCGTCGGCCTCGTCGACGGAGCCACCGGGGAAGACCCAGACGCCGGGCATGAACTTGGCCTCCTCGCTGCGCTTCAGCATCAGCAGCTCGAGCGCCCGCGCGCGGTGGCGGCCGCCGCGCCGCAAGAGGATGATCGCCGCCGCCGGGCGCGGCGTCGACGGCGGGCCGAAGTTCGGCAGCTCGGCCGGCCCCACCGGCCTCGGACCTTCCTCCATCCGCCCAGCCTACCCGCGACGGCTCAGGCCACCTTCGGAGCCGCGCCGCCCCGCGCCGACCGCTCGGACGCGGAGCTCACGGCCGCCGCGATCGAGTCGGCGGTGATCGCGACCAGCTCGCGCAGCTCCGCCTCGGAGATCGCCAGCGGCGGCACCAGCACGACGGTGTTGCCGAGCGGCCGCACGATCGCGCCGCGCTCGCGCGCCTCGAGCGTCACCCGGTGCCCCATGCGCAGGGCCGGATCCCAGCTCTCGAGGTCGATCCCCACCATGAAGCCGCGCTGGCGGACCTCGGTCACCTCCGTCATCCCGGCCACCCCGGCGAGCAGCTCCTCGAGCAGGGCGATCTTCGGCTGCAGTCGCTCCAGCGTCCGCTCCTGCTCGAAGACGTCGAGGCTCGCCAGCGCCGCCGCGCAGGCGAGCGGATTGCCGGTGTAGGTGTGGCCGTGGAAGAAGGTCCTGAACTGCTCCGGGGCGCCGAGGAACCCCTCGTAGACCGCCTCCGTGGTCAGCGTCGCGGCCAGCGGCAGGTAGCCGCCGGTGATCCCCTTGGCGAGGCAGAGGAAATCGGGCGAGACCCCCTCCTGCTCGCAGGCGAACATCGTCCCGGTGCGCCCGAAGCCGACCGCGACCTCGTCGCAGATGAGCAGCACCCCGTGGCGGTCGCAGAGCTCGCGCACGGCGCGCAGGTAGCCCGGGGGGTGAAGGAGCATGCCGCCCGCCCCCTGGACCAGCGGCTCGAGGATCACCGCCGAGACCTCGGACCCGTGCGCGGAGAGGATCCGCTCCATGTCCGCGGCGTCGCCCGGCTCGGCGCTGATGGTCGGGAACAGCAGCGGTCGGTAGGTGGCGTGGAAGAGGTCGATGCCGCCGACGGAGACGGACCCGATCGTGTCCCCGTGGTAGCTCTCGCGCAGGTGCACGAAGGAGGCGCGGCGGGCGCCGTCGCCGCCCCGCTGCTGGTGGTACTGGAAGGCCATCTTGATCGCGACCTCCGTCGCCGTCGCGCCGGAGTCCGAGTAGAAGACGCGCGAGAGCCCGGGGGGGGCGATCGCGACCAGGCGCGCGGCCAGCTCCGCGGCGCCGGGATGGGAGAGGCCCAGCATCGTCGAGTGGGCGACGCGATCGAGCTGCGCGCGCACGGCGGCGTCGATCGCGGGGTGCCGGTGGCCGTGGACGTTGCACCAGAGGGAGGAGTGCCCGTCGAGGTAGCGGCGGCCCTCGCGGTCGATCAGGTGGCAGCCCTCGGCCCGCTCGATGACCAGCGGCTCCTCCTCGACCCAGCCCTGCTGCTGGGTGAATGGGTGCCAGAGGTAGCGGTGGTCGAGCCGGACGGAATCGTCGCTCATGCCATTGGAACCCTAGTGGGGGCCTCTCGCGCCCAGGCTCTGTGAGTTGCGTCACACGCTCAACTATTTCGGTTGAGAAATAGTTGTTCGAATGCAACCATTCTCCGTATGCAAGCGAGCGAAGTCGACGCGATCGTCGCGGAACGCCGGGCCGAGGTCGGCGTGGAGGCGCAGGAGACGGCGGCGCGGATCACCGCGCTGCTCCGCCACCTCTTCCTCTACGACCGCGGCAACCAGCTGCGGGTGATCGAGGAGTCGGGGCTCTCCCTGACCCAGTGCAAGGCGCTGCTCGAGCTGGGAGGGCTCGGGCAGGGCACCGGGCGCTGGCAGGTCAGCGATCTAGCGGCGGTCTTCGGCGTCTCGGTCCCGTCGATGAGCCGCGCGGTCGACGTCCTCGTCAAGCGAGGGCTGGCGACCCGGGTCGAGGACCCCGACGACCGACGCGTGCGGAGGGTGGAGATCACCGCCGCCGGCAAGGAGATCGTCGAGACCCTGGTGGCCGTCCGGCAGACCGGGATGGAGGCCTTCGCCTCGACCCTGACCGCCGCCCAGCGGCGCAAGCTCGACGCCGCCGTCGACGCGCTGATGGACCGCGAAGACATCGCTCAGACCTACCGACATCTGAAGAGGGGGGAGTCGGCTTGACCCGCTACCGGCACCTGATCACCGACGACAATCGCAAGTGGTGGACGCTCGGCGCGATGTGCTTCGCGCTGTTCATGATCATGCTCGACAACACGGTCGTGAACGTGGCCCTGCCCTCGATCCAGAAGGACCTGGGCGCCTCGATCTCGGGCCTGGAGTGGACGATCAACGGCTACACGCTCTCCTTCGCCGTCCTCCTGGCGACCGGCGGCCGGCTGGGCGACATCTTCGGCCGGCGGCGGATGTTCCTCGCCGGAGTGGTCATCTTCGCCATCTCCTCGGCGACCGCCGGCCTGGCGGTCGACCAGACCGCGCTGGTGGTCAGCCGCGTCGTCCAGGGCGTGGGGGCGGCGCTGATGATGCCGGGAACGCTCTCGATCATCACCGACGCCTTCCCCGCGCACGAGCGCGGCAAGGCGCTCGGTACCTGGGCCGGGGTCTCGGCGCTGGCGCTCGCGATCGGCCCCGTCCTCGGCGGCTTCCTCACCGAGCACGTCAGCTGGCGGGCGATCTTCTACCTCAACATCCCGGTCGCGGTCGGGGCCGTGGCCGCGACCACGTTCGCGGTCCGCGAGTCCCGCGACACCACGGTCGGCCGTGAGGTCGACTACGCCGGCGTGGCGGTCCTCACCGCCGGGCTGACGGCGCTGATCCTGGCCCTGGTCGAGGGCAACAGCTGGGGCTGGGGCTCGATGCAGGTGATTGCGCTGCTGGTCGGCGCGGCGATCGCGCTGCCGGCCTTCGTCTTCGTCGAGAGGCGGGTGCGGGCGCCAATGGTCCAGTTCGAGCTTTTCTCGGATCGCGACTTCCTCGGTGCCGTCGTCGTCGCCCTGATCATCAGCTTCGCGATGCTGGGCGTCTTCTTCTTCCTCGCCCTCTACATGCAGGACATCCTCGGCTACACGCCGCTCGAGGCGGGGGTGCGCTTCCTGCCCTCGACCCTGATGATCGTCGCCATCGCCCCGGTCGCGGGCCGCCTCGCCGACCGCTTCGGTCCCCGCTGGCTGATCGTCGCCGGCCTGCTCGTGGTCGCCGCCTCGCTCTTCGTCTTCAGCGGGATCGCGGTCGACTCCGGGTACCTGGACCTGCTGCCCGGGTTCATGCTGCTCGGGATCGGCATCGCGCTGACGATGTCGCCGATGACGAGCGCGGCGATGAACGCGGTCTCCGTCCAGAAAGCGGGCATAGCCTCCGGCATCCTCTCGATGTTCCGGATGGTCGGTGGGAGCCTCGGGGTCGCGGTGACCGGCGCCATCTTCCAGGGGCTCGTCGGCCCCAAGCTCGAATCGCTGCTGGCCGGGACGGGGGTCGGCACAGCGCAGCGCGAAGCCGTCGCCGAACAGCTCGGGGGAGGCTCGGTCGCCAAGGTCCCCGGTCTCGATCCGGCGCAGGTGAAAGCGGTCACGGCCGCCGGCGGCCAGGCGTTCGTCTACGCGCTCGGCACGGCGATGACCGTCTCGGCGCTGGTCGCGCTCGCCGGCGCCGCGGTGGCGGCGGTCGCGATCCGCGGCAGACGCCGTCCCGAGGTCGAGACGACGTTCGAGCAAGCCGAGGCGGCCGGTGCGAGCCCCGCGGGCTCGGCGGTGGCGCTCGTCGAGGAGCAGGCCGAGGCCGTCGGCGCCGGCGACCCCGCCGCCTGAGCAGCCCGCGCCGCGGGCGAGCGGTCCGCCTGAGAAGCTTCGCCGCGTGCTGATCCTGCTGCCTCCCTCCGAGGGGAAGTCCGCGCCCGCGAGGGGGACCCCGGTCGACCTCTCCTCCCTCGCCCACGCGGCCGAGCTGGGCGAGGCGCGCGGCCGGCTCCTCGACGCGCTGGAGGTCCTGGCAAGGGAGCGGCTTGAGGTGGCCGTCGCCGCGCTCGGCCTCTCTGCCGGGCAGGCCGGCGAGGTCGACGTCGACGCGCGGCTGCGCTCGGCGCCGGCGGCGCCCGCCCGCGACGTCTACAGCGGCGTCCTCTACGACAGGCTCGGCCTGGCCGCGATGCCCGCCGCCGCGCAGGAGCGGGTCCTGATCGTCAGCGCGCTGTGGGGTGTGCTCCGTCCCTCCGACCGGATCCCCTACTACCGGCTCGCGGCGCAGGCTCGGCTGCCGGAAGTCGGGCGGCTGGCGAGCCACTGGCGGGCCCCCCTGACGGCGGCGCTCCCGGACGAGGAGGACGAGTTGATC
>JBLNAC010000133.1:0-4318 GCA_050259155.1 Syntrophothermus sp. | reverse complement strand
CGGGCTGCTGACCGACCGGGTCGGCGGCCGGCCGGTCTTCGCGGCGATGCTGTTCTACTCCGCCGGCGCCGCCGTCCTCATCGGCTTCGCCTCCAGCTACGCCGCGCTGCTCGGCGCCGGGCTGCTGCTCGGCGCCGCCGGGGCCTCCTTCGCCGTCGGCATCCCCTTCGTCGCCGAGTGGTTTCCGAAGCAGCGCCAGGGGTTCGCGCTGGGCATCTACGGCATGGGCAATATCGGCACCGCGGTCGCCGCCTTCTCGATTCCGGCCCTGCGCAACGCCGTCAGCCAGGAGTTCGCCGGGATCGTCTTCGGCGCCGTGATCGCGGCCTACGGGGGGATCTGGCTGGCGCTCTCCCGTGAGGCGCCGGGCGAGCGGCCGCGGACCGACTACGGCGCGGTGCTGCGCGCCGGCTGGCGACTGTGGCGGCTGGCGCTCTTCTACTTCGTCACCTTCGGCGGCTTCGTCGCGATGGCGATCTTCCTGCCGAAGCTGCTCAAGGATTGGTTCGACTACTCGCTGACCGACGCCGGGCTGCGGGCCGGCGGCTTCACGGTCGTGGCGACGCTGGCGCGGCCGGTCGGCGGCTGGCTCTCGGACCGGCTGGGGGCGGGCCAGGTGCTGATGGTCTCCTTCCTCGGGATCGCGATCGACGGTGCCGGCCTCGCCTGGCAGGCCTCCGACCCCTCGATCGTGCCGGTGACCCTCTTCTGCCTGACGATGGCCGCCCTCCTCGGCCTCGGCAACGGCGCCGTCTTCAAGATGGTCCCCACCGAGTTCCCCGAAGCGACCGGGGCGGCGACCGGGATCGTCGGCGCCGCCGGCGGCCTCGGCGGCTTCTTCCCGCCGCTGGTGATGGGGGTGGTCAAGGACGCGACCGGCGAGTTCGTGCTCGGCTTCGTCTTCCTCGTCCTCTTCGCCTGCATGTGCGCGGCGCTGGTGGCCCGGCTGATCCGCACCGCCCCACCGGCGGTGGCGGCGGGGTGAGCTGAGGCGACCGGAGCTCGGCGCCCGAGCCGATGTCGGCGTCGCGCGCCCCTCGTCGTGGCGCTCCCGACGTCTACCTGGACAGCGCCTCGAGAACGCCCACGATCGGAGCGACCAGGAGCAGGAGACCGAAGAGAAGCGGGCCAAGCCCGGCGCGGCCACGCCCGCCGTGTTCGCGGCGGCGGCGGAGGCCTGCCGGCGCGCAACCGTCAGGGCACGGCTGATCGAGAGCGGCGTCGGGCGTGCCCGACCAGGCGTCCACGCGGACGAAGGACGACCTGCCGCAGCGCGGGCATGTGGAAGTGACCTCTCTCATTCACGCCTCCCTTTCTCCTCGCCGGGATACCGATCGCTCGGCGAGGCGTTGCGAAGAGTCCCCTGTCCGTCGTGCAATCGACGCCGGCGCCGCCCGCCTTTAGCGCCCGCCGCGGTTCTCGGCCGGAGCGACGAGCAGCCCCCGTCACCGCCTCGCGCCAGCCGGCTGCGGCGCTACACGGCGCCGGCGGTCGGGACCTGCCTCACCCTCGCTCCGCCACCCGTGCCACGTTCCGCCCGATCAGCCCGACCACCGGCCCGTAGGCCAGCGCCACCGCCGACCAGGGCCGCGCCGTCCCCTCGACGACCTGCTCGAGCCTCGACCGCCCGCCCGGCAGCGGCCTCACCGTGTGGTGCACCACCAGTCCCCCGACCTGCCAGGACCATGACTCGCCCGGGCTCACCTGCGTCACCCGCGCCGGGATGCGGAGGCCGCCGCGAAGGATGACGTGGCCCGAGGCGCCCGCGGCGACCTCCGGCGCCCCCAGGCCGTCGGCGCCCTTCACGTGAGGGGACCACTCGGCCCAGCGGTCGGGCCGGGCGACCAGGGCCCAGAGTCGGTCGGGCGGGGCGTCGCAGTCGACGGCGTGGACTCGCGGCACGCCGGGGAGCCTACGCGCGCCCCGCCCGCGCTTGCGAACCCGCCGCGGCTGTGGTCTGATCGAGGCCCGACGACAGGAGAGAGACATGGGCCTGATGGACAAGCTGAAGGGCACCGCCAAGCAGGCGTTGAGCCCCGGCGCGCAGATGGGCGAGCGGGACAAGATCATGAAGATCAACCAGTCCGGGGTGGAGGCGCGGGCGACGGTCGACTCGATGCGGGAGGTGGGGAGCCAGCTCGGCGGCGGCCATCAGATCGAGTTCGAGCTGACGGTGCATCCGGCCGAGGGGGCGGACTACAAGGTCAGCACCAGCCAGTCCATGCACGAGCAGACGCTGCAGGGCGTGGCGGAGGGCGGCGAGGTCATCGTCAAGGTCGACCCCGACGATCCCCAGTCGCTGCTGGTCTGGGGCGCCGCGGGCTGAGCCTACGCGGCCCAGGGCGGCGTGAACTCGGCGGCCTCGGCGATCGCCCTCGCCCCCACCGGAAACACGCAGACGGCCCTGGCCGGGCCGCCCCGGGAGCAGAGCGAGAACTCGGTCCTGGCCGGGACGATCAGCGCGCCCCCGGCCTCGGCGGTCTCCTCGTGCTCGGCGAAGGTCGCCGTCACCGCCCCCTCGAGCACGACGAAGACCTCCTGGTGGGTGAGGCTGTGCTTCGGCGAAGGGACGTCGGCGGCGAGCTCGACCGTCCAGGCCGCGGTGTCGCTGGCGCCGCGGCTCGGCGCCGCCAGGCCGGTGATGATCGCCCCGCCGGTATCGAACCTGGGCGCCTCTGCTGCGGTGACTACGGGCATCTCGCGACCTCCTGAGATAGAATTAGTTAACCTATGTGAATCGTAAACTATGGCTAATGATATTGAAAGCGACCTGGCGATAGTCGTCACCGGCGCGGCCCGCGTCGTCGCCGACCGGCTCGGCGAGGCCGTGAGGCAGGCGGGAATCGAGGACATGAGGCCGCAGTTCGGCTTCGTGATCCGGGCCCTGGCCGAGCGCGAGCGCAGCCTGACCGAGCTGGCGGAGCTGCTCGACGTCACCAAGCAGGCGGCGATCAAGGTCGTCGACGAGATGGAGGCCCGCGACTTCGTCGTCCGCGTGCCCGACCCGGCGGATCGTCGCGTGAAGCTGCTCCGCCTGACCGACCGGGGCCGCCGCGTCCGCCGCGCCGCCCTGGCCGCCAGCCGCGGGCTCGAGCGCGAGCTGCGCGCCCAGGCGGGCGACGACGACGTCGACGCGATGCGCCGCGCCCTGCTCGCCCTGCTCGAGCGCCACGGCACCCTCGCCGACGCGGCCGCCGGCCGCTCCCGCGCATTCTGGTAGCACTATGGCTTCATGGCGCCCGCAGCGGACACGACCGAGGGCGACGGGCCGATCCGGCTGCGGCTGGCGGACCTGGCCGGCGAGGAGGTCCTGATCGTCGACGCGCCCAAGAAGACCGCCGGCGGCTGGCGCTCCCGCTACCGGCTGACCGAGCTGCGCGCCCGCGGCGAGCTGGTCGGGCGCCTCGGATGGCGCGGCGGCGGCTCGCACTCGCCCGTTCCGGCGGAGAGCGCCGAGGGGAGCTGGGAGATCCGCCACTCGCGCGGCTCGCGGCTGGCGCGGGTCTGGTCGATCTCGGACGCCGCCGACGCCGCCGCGGCTCCGGTGGCGACGCTGGAGAAACCGCAGCTCGGCGCGATCGCGGTGGGGGCGCCCGGCGCCCCTTCCCTGGAGATGAGGAGCGTCCGGCCCGAGCACTCCGGCTTCTCGCTGCGGCGCCGCTGGGAGCTCGCCGCCGAGGGGCAGCCGCCGATCGCCCACATCGACCAGCCGGCCAAGGGCACGAAGGGCGTCCGTTGCGTGCTGCGGGTCGAGCCGCAGGGCGCCGCCGAGCCGAACCTGGCCCCGATCCTGCTGCTCGCCTGCACCGCGGCCCTCGTCCTGGCGGCCGAGGACATCGCCTTCCTGCCCTCGACCTGACCGCGGCCGCGCCCGGCGCGCCCCGCTCCCGCCGCGGCCTGGCCCCGGCCGTCCGCCGCGTCGGCTATTGCTCGTCTCGATCCTCTGATGACGACCGACGCCGACAAGCCCGCCCGCTGCGCGATCGTGACCGGGGGCGGCAGCGGGATCGGCCGCGCCGCCGCCCTGCGCCTCGCGGCGGACGGGTACCGGCTGGTGGTCTGCGGCCGGCGCGCCGAGGCCGTCGAGGGGGTCGCAGGCGAGCTGGGAGCCAGCGGGTGGGAGGCGGTCGCGGTCGCCGCCGACGTCGGCGACCCGCCCGGGGCCGAGCGGGTGGTCGCGGCCGCCCTGGGGCGGTTCGGCGGAGTCGACGCGCTGGTCAACAACGCCGGGATCGGCGACGGGGCGCCGCTGCTCGAGGAGACGCTCGAGGGATGGGAGCGGGTGATGCGGACCAACCTGACCGGCGCCTTCCTGGTG
>JBLNAC010000132.1:0-10961 GCA_050259155.1 Syntrophothermus sp. | reverse complement strand
TGGTCCCCGCCCGCAAGGCGCTCGGCGTGCGGACGATCTTCAACTTCCTCGGCCCCCTCACCAACCCCGCCGGCGCCGAGCGGCAGCTCCTCGGCGTCGCCGACCGCCACTACCAGGAGACGATCGCCGAGGCCCTGCTGGGGCTCGGCAGCGTCCGGGCGCTCGTGGTGAGCGCCGAGGACGGCCTCGACGAGATCTCGATCTCGGCGCGCACCCGGGTGATCGAGGTCGCCGACGGGGGCACCTCGGAGTGGTTCGTCGAGCCGGGGCGCCTCTGCTCCGCACCGGCCGATCCCGCGGCGGTGGCGGGGGGGACGCCGGAGGAGAACGCCGCCGCCGTGCGCGCGGTCCTGGCCGGGGACCCGGGCCCCCGGCGGGACCTCGTCCTCGTCAACGCCGCGGCCGCGATCTACGTCGGCGGGCTAGTCGGCGATCTCGAGGAGGGGGTCGACCGGGCGGCGCGGGCGATCGACTCCGGCGCCGCCGCCGGCGTGCTCGAGCGGCTGATCGCCGCGACCGCGTCGTGAGCCGAGGGGCGGACGGCGCTGCCGCCCCGCCGAGTGCCCGACCATCTAGGCTTACCGGGGTCAGTGGGAATTCTCGAGCAGCTAGTCGCCGGGGCCAGGCAAGGCCTGGATTCGCGTCGCAATGAGCTTCCGCAGGCCGAGCTCGAATCGCGGCTCTCCGGCCGGGGTGAGGACCGTCCGTTCAGCGAGGCGCTGACCCGGCCCGGCCTGTCACTGATCGCCGAGTTCAAGCGGCGCTCGCCCAGCGCCGGCGACATCGCCTCCGGCGCGAGCGTCGCCGAGCGGGTCAGGGCCTACGAGCGGGGCGGGGCCGCCGCCCTCTCTGTCCTCACCGACGAGGCGCATTTCGGCGGCTCGCTCGAGGACCTGCGCGAGGCCCGCGCCGCCTGCGGCATGCCGATCATCCGCAAGGACTTCATCATCGACCCCTACCAGCTGTACGAGGCCGCGGTCTACGGCGCCGACGCCGTCCTCCTCATCGTCCGCGCCCTCGACGACGGGCAGCTTCGCGCGCTCCACCAGGAGGCGCGCTCGATCGACCTCGACTGCCTGGTCGAGGTCCACGACCGCGAGGAGCTCGAGCGGGCCCTGGAGGCCGGCGCCGAGGTGATCGGGATCAACAACCGCGACCTCGACGAGCAGAGGGTCGACATCTCGACGACGTTCGAGCTCCTCCCCGACGTGCCGGCGGGAAAGACGGTGGTCGCCGAGAGCGGCATCTCGGGCCGCTCGGAGCTCGAAGAACTGGATCGCGTCGGCGTCGACGCGGTCCTGATCGGCAGCGCGCTGATGTCGGCCCCCGACCCCGAGGCGAAGACGCGCGAGCTCGCCGGCACCGACGAAGCCACCCGCGAGCACTTCCTCTAGCGTCTTTAGGGAACTTTTGGTGGGCGTTTAGACAGCCCCCAGCGGCGCCCGCGACCATCTCCACATGCCCAAGCGAAATGGATTCCTCCGCAGCCCGTTCGGCTCCGCCCTGATCGGGGGAGCCGTCGTCGCCCTCTTCGGCTGGATCGCGATCGCGACCGGCCTGATCAAGGCCGAGGGCGGCTCCACCGCCACGGTCTCCGCGCCGGCGTCGATCGCGCCCGTCGTCTCCAAGTCGAGCGGCGAAGGTGCCTCCAACGTGGTCAACCAGATCTACAAGGCGGACGGCAACGGGGTCGCCTTCATCGAATCCCAGCTCGAACCGACCGAAACCCAGTCGATCAACCCGTTCTTCGGCCAGCCCGAATCCTCGGGCGGCGGGGTGGCGACCGGCTCTGGATTCGTCATCGATGGCGAAGGCCACATCCTCACCAACAACCACGTGGTCGAAGGCGCGAGCAGGATCTCGGTGAAACTCGGCGCCTCGGACACCCAGTACACGGCCGAAGTCGTCGGCGCCGACCCGGCCTCCGACCTGGCCCTGCTGAAGGTCGACGCCCCCGCGGCCGAACTGCATCCGCTCAAGCTGGGCGACTCCTCGCGGGTCGAAGTCGGCGACCCGGTGGTCGCGATCGGCAATCCCTTCGGCCTCGACCGCACCGTCACCAGCGGCATCGTCTCCGCCCTCCAGCGGCAGATCCAGGCTCCCAACGGCTTCTCGATCGACAACGTGATCCAGACCGACGCGGCGATCAACCCGGGCAACTCCGGCGGTCCGCTGATCAACGCGGCGGGCGAAGTCATCGGGATCAACTCGCAGATCGAGACCGGCGGATCGGGCTCGGACGGGAACGTCGGCATCGGCTTCGCGATCCCGATCAACACCGCCAAGGAAGAGATCAAGGCGCTCGAGACCAAGGGCGAAGTCGAACACGCCTACCTCGGGATCGAAGGCGGCACGATCACCCCGACGCTGGCCAAGGCGCTCAACCTGCCGGTCGAAGACGGGGTCATCGTGCAGACCGTCGTCAAGGGCGGTCCCGCCGACAAGGCGGGCCTCGAAGGCAGTCAGACGACGGCGACGATCGAAGGCGCCCAGATCGGCCTCGGCGGCGACATCATCACCGCGATCGACGGGACGAAGGTGACCTCGATGGAAGACGTGATCGAATTCGTCAACAAGGCCAAGCCGGGCGAAGAAGTCGAACTGACGATCCTCCGCGACGGCCGGACCAAGACCGCCACGGTGACGCTCGGCAAGCGGCCGGCGTCGGTCGAAGCGGCGACCCCCGGCGGCTAGGGGCCTTCGCGTACGCTGCGTGGCGTGCGCGTGAAGATCTGCGGGCTGACGAACCTCGATGACGCCGCCGAGGCGGACCGCCTCGGCGCCTGGGCGATCGGCCTGATCCACTACGACGGCAGCCCGCGGTTCGTCGAGCCGGGGGTGGCGGCGGAGATCGGCGCCGCCTTCAGGCGCAAGTGCGAGGTCGTCGGGGTCTTCGTCAACCCCACCCTGGAGGAGGTGGGCAGGGCGGTCGAGGACGCGGGGCTGACGATGGTGCAGCTGAGCGGCTCCGAGGGAGAGTCATTCTGCGCCGAGGTGGCACGGCGCAGCGGCGCGAAGGTGATCAAGGCGATCCACGTCGCCAGCGCCGCGGACGTCCACGCCGCCGAGTCCTACCGGACCGATTTCCACCTCTTCGACCGCCGCGGCAGGGGTCAGTGGGGCGGCACCGGCGAAACCTTCGATTGGGAGCTGCTCCGGGACCATCGCTCCGAAGTCCCCGCGATCCTCTCCGGCGGGCTGCGCCCCGACAACGTCGCCGCCGCGATCGGGGTTGCGCATCCCTACGCGGTCGACGTCGCCAGCGGCATCGAGCTCGGCCCCGGCCGCAAGGACCATGCGGCGATGAAGGCGTTCTTCGCCGCGGCCACGGGCGCGGTGGGGCTTTGACCCCCTGGGCGACCATCCCCGAGCACTACGGGCCCTACGGCGGCCGCTACGTGCCCGAGACGCTGGTCGGCGCGCTCGACGAGCTGACCGCCGCCTGGGTCGAGGCCCGCGAGCACGAGGGCTTCCGCTCCCGCCTCGAGCGTCTGCGCCGGGACTTCGTCGGCCGCCCGACCCCGCTCTACCTGGCCGAGCGCCTCTCCGAGCGGGTCGGCTCGAAGGTCTACCTGAAGCGCGAGGACCTGGCGCACACCGGGTCCCACAAGATCAACAACGCGCTCGGCCAGACGCTGCTGGCGCAGCGCATGGGCAAGGGCCGGATCATCGCCGAGACCGGCGCCGGGCAGCACGGCGTCGCCACCGCCACCGCCTGCGCGCTGCTCGGCCTCGAGTGCGTTGTCTACATGGGCAGCGAGGACATCCGCCGGCAGGCGCCGAACGTCGACCGGATGAAGCTGCTGGGTGCCGTCGTCGAGCCGGTCGAGGCCGGAGCGCGCACGCTGAAGGAGGCGGTGTCCGCCGCGATCCGCGACTGGGTCGCGAACGTCGAGACCACGCACTACGTGATCGGCTCGGCCGTCGGCCCGGCGCCGTACCCGGCGCTGGTTCGGGACCTGCAGCGGGTGATCGGCGAGGAGGCGCGCGAGCAGGCGCTCGCCGCCGAGGGCGGGCTGCCGCGGCGGGTCATCGCCTGCGTCGGCGGCGGCTCCAACGCGATCGGGATCTTCACCCCCTTCATCGACGACGCGGGGGTCGAGCTGATCGGGGTCGAGGCCGCGGGCCAGGGCCTGGAGAGCGGCCGGCACGGCGCCTCGCTCGGCGCCGGCTCGACCGGCGTCCTGCACGGGTCGCTCTCCTCGGTCCTCGCCGACGAGGAGGGCCAGATCCTCGAGGCGCACTCGATATCGGCCGGCCTCGACTATCCGGGCTCCGGGCCCGAGCACGCCCACCTGCGCGACACGGGTCGCGCCCGCTACTTCTCGGCCGACGACGACCAGGCCCTGGCCGCGTTCGCGGAGCTGGCCCGCCTCGAGGGGCTGATCCCGGCGCTTGAGTCGGCTCACGCGATCGCCTGGCTGCTGGAGAATCCTGGGAGCGGGGGATTCGACGTCCTCTGCCTCTCGGGGCGTGGGGACAAGGACATGGCCGAGGTGATGGAGCGCACCGGCAATGGGGGAGCCCGGGCGTGACTCCCCGGAGCAACAGCGGGGAGGCTCCGGGGAGCCAAGCCCCGGCGCCCCGCACGGAAGCTTCAGCGGGCGAGGAGCGGATTCTGCGCGCCTTTCGGATCGCAAAGCAGGAGGGCAGGGCGGCGCTGATGCCGTATCTGATGGCCGGCTTCCCCGATCTCGAGACCTCGCTCGCGGTCGCCGCGGCCTACGTCGACTCCGGCGCCGATCTGATCGAGCTAGGGGTCCCCTTCTCCGATCCGCTCGCGGACGGCCCGACGATCCACGCCGCCGCGACCGCGGCGCTCGACTCCGGGGCGACCCTGACGACCGCGCTCGAGGTCTGCCGCTCGGTGTCGGACCGCCTCCCGGTGGTGCTGATGGTCTACGTCAACATGGTCCTCGCCCACGGGGGTGCCGCCGAGTTCGCCCGGCTCGCTCTCGCCGCGGGCGCCGCGGGCGCGATCGTCCCGGACCTCCCGCTCGGCGAGGCGGAGGAGATACGCGAGCGGTTCAACGAGGCCGGCCTGGCGCTGGTGCCCCTCCTCGCGCCGACGACCCCGCCGCAGCGGCGGGAGCGGATCTGCGCCGCCGCGCGCGGATTCGTCTACGTCGTCTCGACCGTCGGCACCACCGGCGAGCGCGCCGAGGCCCCGGCCTCCCTGGCGCAGCTGGTCTTAGAGACGCGGGCCGCGGCCACGACGCCGGTCGCCGTCGGCTTCGGGATCGGCACTCCCGATCAGGCCGCGCGGGTCGGCGAGATCGCCGACGGGGTGATCATCGGCAGCCGCCTGGTTCGCGCCGTCGCCGAGGCCGCCGACGCCGCCGAGGCCGCGGAGCGGGTGGCGGACTTCCTCGGTCAGACGCGCGTCGCCCTCGCCCGGTAGGCTCCAGGCCGCGATGAAGATGGTCGTGAGTCTCTTCCTGGCGATCGCCGCGATGGTTATCGCCTACGCATGGCTCGGCCAGGGCGGCGCCGTCGCCGGCCTGATCTTCTTCGGCATCGTCCTGATCGGCGCGATCCTCACCGCCTCCGGGCCGCGCTCGGCGGGCTCCGGCTCCTAGGTCCGCCCGCTCCCGGCGCGCTCAGGCGCGGGTCGCGACCACCTGCAGGTACTCCGCCTCGAGCACGAGCGCGCGATCCCCGGCGGGGTTCTGGGCTTCGAGGAAGGAGCGCAGGTCCTCTTCGAGCGCCTGTTCGCCGTCGGCGCCGACGCGCTCGAAGGCCATCTTCAGCGGGCCGAAGTAGCGGCGGAAGAACTCGATGTAGTGGTCGGCCGAGCGGAAGGGCTGCCGCGAGACGAGGCGCTCGGTGCGCAACTCGGAGATCCCGTCGCCAAATAGCTCGCGGAGCCGGTCTTCGGTGCCCCACAGCAGGGGCGGGTCGATCCCGGGCGGCGGCGGCGCGTGCTTGGCGATCGTCATGAACAGGCTGCCGACGCCTCCCCCCGGCGTCCAGTTGGCCATCCCGATGCGACCGCCGGGCTTCGTCACGCGCAGCAGCTCGGCGGCGGTCCGTGCCTGATCGGGCGCGAACATCGCGCCGTAGACGGAGATCGCGACGTCGAAGCTCGCGTCCTCGAACGGCAGGTCCTGGGCGTCGGCCTCGACGAACTCGATCTCGAGGCGCTCGGCCGCAGCGCGCTCGCGGCCGCGCTCGAGCAGGGCGGGGACGAAGTCGGCGCCGACCGTGTTGCCCCAGGCGCGACGCGCCGCGGCCAGCGCGGCGTTGCCGCTCCCGCAGGCGACGTCGAGCACGCGCTCGCCCGGGATGATCCCCAGCGCCTCGGCGAGGCGCTCGCTCGGGTAGTAGACGACGTTGGCGACCATCGCGAAGTCGCCCTCCGACCACGTCTTCTGCTGCATGCCGGTTATCGCGCGGAGATCGGGCGTGTCGCTCATCACGACACCCTCTCAGGTGAAGAAGCGCTTGGCAATCTCGAGCACCCGGAGGTCGAGGGACTTCACCCGCGCCGCTTCCTCGAGCGGGACCGCGACCATCTCGTTGCCGCGGATCCCCGCCATCAGGCCGAATTCCCCCGCCTTCGCGAGTTCGTAGGCGAAAATGCCGAAACGCGTGGCGAGCACGCGGTCGGTCGCGGTCGGGGTGCCGCCGCGCTGGACGTGGCCCAGGACCGTGACGCGAGTCTCGTAGCCGGTCCGGTTCTCCAGCTCGGTCGCGAGCGCCACGCCGATGCCCCCCAGCCGCGGGTAGCCGTACTCGTCGGTGTCCTTGGTCGGCTGGATCAACCGCTCCTCGCCGCTGGCGAACGCCAGCTTCGCGCCCTCTGCGACGACGATGATCGAGAAGTCCTTGCCCCGGTTGTGGCGGCGGACCACCCCCTCGGCGACTTCCTCGACCGTCGTCGTCGTCTCCGGGATGACGATGCCGTCGGCGCCCGCCGCGAGGCCCGCGTAGACCGCGATCCAGCCGGTGCTGCGGCCCATCACCTCGACGACCATGATCCGATCGTGGGACTGGGCGGTGGTATGCAGGCGGTCGATCGCATCGGTCGCGATCTGCACGGCGGTGTCGAAGCCGAATGTGAAGTCGGTTCCGCCGACGTCGTTGTCGATCGTCTTGGGGACGCCGACCAGGGGCAGGTCGCGGTCGGCGTGGAGCTGGTGGGTGATCGCCATCGTGTGCTCGCCGCCGATCGCGACGACGGCATCGAGGCCCTGCCGCTCGAACGCCCGCTCGACGGCCTCGACCGCGTTTTCGCGGACCGGCTCGAAGCTCGAGGTGGAGAGGATCGTCCCGCCGAGCCCGAGGATCCCCGAGACGCTCAGCATCTCGAGCTGGACGTAGTCTTCTTGGGCAAGGCCGCGGTAGCCGCGGCGGATGCCGAGCGCCTCGTCCCCGCTGTACATCGCCGCCCTGGCGACGGCGCGGATCGCCGCGTTCAGGCCGGGACAGTCCCCGCCGGCGGTGAGGATCCCGATCTTCATAGCGCGCGAGTCTAAGACCCATAGGATCGATCGTCGTGCGCCGCCTCGCCGCCCTCTCTCTCGCCTGCGCCGCGGCGGCGCTGGCTGGGGGCTGCGGAGGCGCGGAAGGGGTGGCGCCCGGAGCGGTCGTGCGCGTCTACGTGGCGGCGCCGCTCTGCGCCGAAGCGCGGCGGGAGCTGCGCCGCGAGGGCCAGCCCGGCGAGATCAGGGTGACGGTCGCCTGCCTCGCCTCGGAGCTCGGTCGCCACGGCGAGCTCGGCCTGAGCGCGGTCGGCGCCGACGCCCGCCGGGCCACCCAGGACTCCACGACCGTCGCCTACCTCGAAGGCCCCGGCCAGGCCAGCCGCTTCGCCCAGCCGATCGTCGAAGAGGCCGGGATCGCCTACGTCCGGACTCGCTCGGGCTCACGCGCGATGGCCGGCGTCCTGCGAGCCGTCGAAGAGGCGGACACCGGCTCGGGCTCACTCCGCGACGAGGTCCGCAAGACCCTGGAATCGCGGTAGGGCCGGGAGATGACCTTCACGCCAATCGAGAGAGACCCTGTCGGGGCGGCTCCTCGGGATGGCGGCGGCCCGGCTCTCCCCCGCTAGAGCAGGTCCTGCAGCGCCTCGTCCAGCTGCGGGTGGCGGAACTCGTAGCCGAGCTCCTGCGTCCGTCTCGGCACCGCGCGCTGCCCGCCGCGCAGGACGGCGCCGAACTCGCGGCCGAATTTGAGGTCGAGCGCGAAGCCCGGGAGGGGGAGCACCGCCGGGCGGCCGAGGGCCCTGCCGAGGGCCTTGGCGAACTCCCCGTTGGTCGCCGGATGCGGGGCGGTGGCGTTGACCACCCCGCTTACCGCACCGTCGTCGAGCGCCCAGATCAGGATCCCGATCTCGTCGTCGCGATGGATCCAAGAGAGGTACTGGTCGCCCCCCGCGATCGGGCCCCCGAGCCCGAGCTTGATCGGCAGCAGCAGCTCGCCCAGGAGGCCGCCCTCGGGGTCGAGGACCTGGCCGGTGCGGACGATCACGAGGCGGACTCCCGCCGCCTCGACTTCCCGCGCCGCATGCTCCCAGGCCACCGTCACCTCGGCATCGAAGCTCTTCCCGGGTCCCGTCTCCTCGTCGACCAGAGCGTCGCCGCGGTCGCCGTAGTAGCCGACCGCCGACTGGCTGACGAGGACCGAGGGCTTCGACTCGAGCCCCGCGATCGTTCCGACCAGGTTGTGGGTGCCGGTCCGCCGGGTCTCCATGATCTTCCTCTTCGCCTCGTCGGTCCAGCGCTGGTTGATCGGCTCTCCGAGCAGGTGGATCACGCCGTCGACCCCGTCGAACGCCTCGGCCGGGGGGCGTTCGAGCGTGGGCTCCCACGCGTGCCAGGCGACCCTGGGGCTCTTCTCCGCGGCCCGGTCGGGGTCGCGGCTGAGCGCGACGACCTCGTCGCCGCGGGCCAGCAGCGCCTCGCACAGCCTCGAGCCGATCAGACCGGTGGCTCCTGTGACCAGGACCCGCATCCTCAGACCGCCTCCACGGTCGTGAACGTGCCGGTCTCGTCGTTGAGCCGGGCGATGCCGTCGCGGCGCGCCTCCTCGACCACGGCCCGGGCAACCGAGGGCGCGACGTCGCGATTGAAGACGCTGGGGATGATGTAGTCCTCGGCGAGGTCCTCGTCGGCGACCGCGGCGGCGATCCCCTGCGCGGCCGCGAGCTTCATCTCCTCGGTGATGCTGGGGGCGCCGGCGTCCAGGGCGCCGCGGAAGATGCCCGGGAAGGCGAGCACGTTGTTGATCTGGTTCGGGTAGTCGGAGCGGCCCGTGGCCATGATCCGCACGTAGGGCGCCGCCTCCTCGGGCATCACCTCGGGAGTCGGGTTCGCCATCGCGAAGACGATCGCGTCGTCGTTCATCTTCGCCAGCGACTCGGGCTTGATGATCCCCGGGCCCGAGAGGCCGACGAAGAGGTCCATCCCCTCGATCACATCGTCGGGATGGCCGCTGAGGTGATCGGGGTTGGAGCTCTCGGCGTACCAGCGCTTGATCCCGGTCATCTCGCCGGATACGTAGTCCTCCCGCTCGGTCGAGAGCGCGCCCTGCCGGTCGCAGCCGACGATGTGGGTGACGCCGGAGGCCAGCATCATCTTCGTCACCGCCACTCCGGCGGCGCCGAGGCCGACCATCAACACCCGCAGGTCCTCGATCGGCTTGCCGGTGATCTTGAGCGCGTTGAAGAGGGCGGCCATCGTCACCACCGCGGTTCCATGCTGGTCGTCGTGGAAGACGGGGATGTCGAGGCTCTCCTTGAGGCGGTCCTCGATCTCGAAGCAGCGGGGGGCGGAGATGTCCTCCAGGTTCACCCCGCCGAAGGTCGGCGCCATCAGCTCCACGGCGCGGACGATCTCGTCCGTGTCCTGGGTGTCGAGGCAGATCGGGAAGGCGTCGACGCCGGCGAACTCTTTGAACAGCATGCACTTGCCCTCCATCACCGGCATCGCCGCCTCGGGGCCGATGTTGCCGAGGCCGAGGACGGCGCTGCCGTCGGAGACGACCGCGACCGTGTTCTTCTTGATCGTGAACTCGAAGGCCTTGGCGCGTTCCTCGTGGATGTCCATGCAGACCCGCGCCACGCCGGGCGTGTAGGCCATCGAGAGGTCGTCCCGCGTCTTCACCGGGTACTTGTTGTGGATGTCGATCTTGCCGCCCCGGTGCATCTGCATCGTGCGGTCCACGTAGTCGAGGACGCGGGCGCCGCGGGTCGACCCTATCGCCCGCAGGATCCGCTCCCAGTGGTCGCGGTCGGAGGCGTCGATCGTGAACTCGCGGACGCGCTTGCCCTCGGGCCCGGCGCCGGGCACGAGGTCGACGCCCTGGAGCTGCCCGCCCGCCTCGGCGATCGCAGCCGTCAGCTTGCCGAGCGGCTCCTGTCGAGCGTCGAGCTCGACCCGGATCGTGACGCTGTACTGGGCGCTGACGGCCATCGCCGGAATCGAATCAGATCGGAGGCGCCGGCCTTGTATGCAAGGCGACGGCGCGGACGGCGCTCGCGGGGGCAGGAGGGGTGAGCGGGGTGGCCGTGGCGACTTGCTCTCTGCATGCGAGACGAATCCGCCACTCCGGATCGCGCCGTGGCCGACCTGGCGGCCGGCCAGCACGGGATCGTCACCGTCGCGCAGCTTCGGCGGGCGGGCCTCGACAAGAGCGCGATCTCCCGGCGGGTTCGCTCGGGCCGGCTGCATCGCGTGCATCGCGGCGTCTACGCGGTCGGGCACCGGCCGCTGAGCTGGAAGGAATTCTGGATGGCCGCGGTGCTCGCCTGTGGTGAGGCGGCCGTGCTGAGCCACCGGAGCGCGGCCGCGCTGTGGGGGTTCCTGCGGCCCGTCGATGGCCCCGTCGACGTCTCCGTTCCGTCCCGGAATGGCCGCGCGAAGCGTGCCGGCATCCGCATCCATCGCTGCTCGACCCTCGTCCATCTGGCGGCCGGGGCGCAAAGCTCTCGATATGCGAGAGAAACCCGCCCCGAACCG
>JBLNAC010000131.1:0-2967 GCA_050259155.1 Syntrophothermus sp. | reverse complement strand
TTGCCGCGGCTCTTGCGGTCGCGGTTCGACTCGCTCGACTTCCTCCAGAGCGTCTGGGGGAGCTTCTTCCGAAGGGTCCGGAGCGGCCCGGCGGAGTTCGAGGACTCGCGGCACCTGGTCGCGTTCCTGGCGCGGGCGGCGCGGAACAAGGTGATCGACGAGTATCGCCGCGCCGGCAGCCGCAAGCAGGACATGCACCGCGAGGAGCCGCTCTGGGTCGACGGGGGCCGGCCCAAGGAGCTGGCCGCGGCGATCGACACCCCCAGCCAGGTGGCGCAGGCGCGCGAGGTCCTGGGGAAGCTCCGCGACCTGCTGCCCGAGGATCGCCGCGAGATCGTGGCGCTGAAGGTCGAGGGCCTCTCGAGCAAGGACATCGGCGAGCGGCTCGGCATCAGCGAGCGGACCGTGCAGCGGGTGCTCGAGGACCTCCGGCGGCGGACCCAGTCCGAGTGGGAGGACTAGGCCGATGAGCGGAACGGTCCCGGTCCGGACGTGGGAGGAGGCGTCGGCCCCCGCCGCCGTCCGCCTGGCTCGACGGTTCGAGGCCGCCTGGCGCGACGCCCCCGGCCGCCACCCCGACCCGGACGACTTCCTTCCCGACGAGGGCCCCGAGCGCCCCGGCGCCCGCCTGGCGCTGCTCCGCGCCGACCTGGCCCTGCGGCGCGAGGCCGGCGAGGGGGTCGACGCTGCCTGGTATCGCGCCCGCTACCCCAACCTCGACGACGATACCCTGGTCGCGCTGATTTTCGAGGAGTTCTGCCTCCGCGAGGACGACCAGGAGGACCCCGACCCGAACGAGTACGTCGCGCGGTATCCCGACCTGGCGGAGCGGCTCCGCCGGGTCTTCGACATCCACCGGCTCGTCGGGACCGGCCAGACGACGGTCCTCAGCGCGGCGGCGGCGCCGGCGGTCCTTTTCCCCGAGGCCGGCCAGACGATCGCCGGCTTCCAACTGATCGAGGAACTGGGCCGGGGCGCCTTCGCCCGCGTCTTCCTGGCCGCCGAGCGACAACTGGCCGACCGGCCGGTGGCCTTGAAGGTGGCGCGCGCCGGTTCGCGCGAGCCGCAGATGCTTGCCCGGCTCCAGCACACGCACATCGTCCCGGTCTACTCGACCCGGACCGACCCGGCGACCGGGCTGCACCTGCTCTGCATGCCCTATTTCGGCCGGGTCACACTGTCGCAGATCCTGGCCGACCCGAAGGTCCGGGTCGCCCGCTCGGGGGCCGAGCTGGTCGCGGCGCTCGACCGGCTCGGGCCGGAGGCGGAGCAGGGGCCTCCCGCGGGACGCTCGGCCGGGCGCGACGCGCTGGCGAGACGCCCATACCCCAGGGCCATCGCCTGGTGGGGCGCACGGATGGCCGAGGCGCTGGAGCACGCGCACGAGCGGGGCGTCCTGCACCGCGACGTCAAGCCGTCGAACGTGCTCGTCACCGGCGACGGCATGCCGATGCTCCTCGACTTCAACCTGGCGCGGGAGTCGGTGCTCGACGGCCGCGAGGGCGCGCCCGCGACGCTCGGCGGGACGCTCGACTACATGGCGCCGGAGCATCTGGAGGCGCTGGCCGATGGCCTGGCCGACCGCGTGGACGGCCGGTCCGACATCTACAGTCTGGGTGTGCTCCTGTACGAGGCGATCATGGGCGCGCGGCCATTCGCGCCGCCTCGCGCCGCGACATCGGCGACCGAGGTCCTGCTCGTCTCGGCCGAGGTGCGTCGCGCCGGCGTGCCCGCGATGAGCGCCACGCGCCCCGAGGTCCCCGCCGAGCTGGAGGCCGTGATCCTCCGCTGCCTGGCTCCCGACCCGATCGATCGTTACGCCTCGGCCGCCGACCTGGCCGTCGACCTCCAGGCCGTCGCCGACGACCAGGCGCTGCGGTTCGCCCGCGAGCCGATCTCCAACCGCGTCGCTCGACGGCTCCGCCGCCACCGCCGGTCGCTCCTGACGGCCGCGCTGATGGCCGCGCCCGCCGCCGCTGCGCTGATGGTCGCCTCGGCCAGCTTCGCCAAGGTGCGATTCGAACGCTCTTACATCGGCGAGGAGGCCCGGTATCTCTTCGCGGGGGGCATGGCCTCGCTCAAGAACCGAGACGAACCCCGGGCGATCGTCCAGTTTGAGGCGGTGCTCCGGCTTGCCGAGAACCGGCCCCCCTTGAAGGACCTGTACGAGCAGGCGCGCGACCAGATCGCGATCGCGCGACTGACCCAGGCGACCCGCGACAAGGCCGACGCCCTGGCCCGCGTCGTCGAACCCCTGCGGTTCCTCCTGATCGACCCCGGCGCCGACCTGGACACCACGACCAACCGGCTCGCGGCCGCGCTCAAGCCCTTTTACGTCCTGGCCAACAACGACGGCTGGACGAAGCGGACCGAGCTGAAGCTCCTCGACGCGGCCCGGCGCGACCGCTTGATCGCCGAGGTCGACACGCTCCTCTTCCTGTGGGTCACGGCGCTGGACCGCGAGGAGGATGCCGTCCGGCTGCTCGAGGCCGTGCGGATCTGCGACCGGGGGCTCGCCCGCACCGGGGCGAACGGCCCGTGGCGGGCGCTCCGGCGAAGGCTCGCCGCCCGCATGAGCGGCCCGCCGGCCAGGCCCGTCGAGGCCGACGACCCCTCGGCCGAGACCTCCGCGACGGCCTGTTTCGAATGGGGATGGCTGCACGAGCGCGAGGGCCGGCGCGACCGGGCGATCGCCTGGCTCGACCGCGCCGCCTGGCTCGAGCCGGGCAACGACTGGTACGCCTATTGCTTGGCCAATCTCGAGGATCGCGCCGGCCGCCTCGACGACGCGCTGCGCCATTACGACGTCGCCGTCGCACTCCGCCCCCACTCGCCGTGGGCCCGCCTCGGCCGCGCCCGCCTCTTGCGGAAGCGGGGACTCGCGGCGGACGCGGATCTCCAGAGGGCGCGCGACGACCTCCAGCAACGACCGGAGCGGGCGCGCGTTCCCGCGACGGAACAGCAACG
>JBLNAC010000130.1:0-2774 GCA_050259155.1 Syntrophothermus sp. | reverse complement strand
GGCCGTCCTGCCGCGCCTGCGCTCCGACCTCGCCGGTCTCTTCCTCGCCGCCCGCGAGCCGGGAGGGCTGGCGGGGCTTGCCGCGGAGTTCGCCCCCGAGTGGGCCGTGACAGTGGTCCTGGCCTCGGCGGGCTATCCGGGGAGCTCCTCGAAGGGCGACGTGATCCACGGCCTGGAGGACGCGGCCGAGCTGGCGGAGGTCACCCACGCGGGAACGGCCTTCGGCGACGGCGCGATCGTCACCGCCGGTGGCCGCGTACTCAACGTGACGGCGCTCGGCGCCGATCCCGCCGAGGCGCGCGATCGCGCATACGATGCGGCCAGGCGGATCTCCTTCGACGGGATGCAGATCCGGACCGACATCGCCGCCCGGGCCGTCGAGCGGGCCGCCAGCCAGACCACGAGCCAGCCCTAGAGAGGGACGATGACCGAGATCTCCGAGGACCCCACGCCCGCACTGCCCCCCGACGCCGGCTCGATGGTCGCGGTCGAGGAGGCCTTCGACGAGATCGAGGTCGAGCAGCCGCTGGTCGGGATCATCATGGGCTCGAAGAACGACAAGCCGAAGATGCAGCCGGCAGGGCAGGCGCTGAACGACGCCGGCATCCGCTACGAGGTGCGGGTGATGAGCGCCCATCGCGACCCGGAGCTGGTCCGCGACTACTGCATGAATGCCCGCATGCGGGGGTTGAAGGTGATCATCGCCGGCGCCGGCATGTCGGCGGCGCTGCCCGGCGTCGCCGCCGCCAACACCGACCTGCCGGTGATCGGCGTCCCGATCTTGGGCAAGGCTCTCGGCGGCCTCGACGCCCTGCTCTCGGCGGTGCAGATGCCGCCGGGGATCCCGGTCGCCTGCGTCGCGATCGACGGCGCCAAGAACGCCGGCGTGCTGGCGGCGAGGATCATCAACGCGTGATGAATGCGCCGTCTGACGACGACTGCGCCGACGGGCGGGTCCTGTCGAGGGGGAGGGCCCTGCGCGCGGCGCGGCTGCTCCGTTCTCGGGCCCTCCCCCTCGCCACCCGCCCGAGACGCAGGATCGCCAGACGCCCCGGCACCCCACCTTCCGGCTCGCCGCCCCGGGAGTGGAGCCGGCGATGATCTCTCGTTACACGCGGCCGGAGATGGGGGCGGTATGGACGCCCCAGGCGAAGATGGAGGCGTGGCTCGAGGTCGAGCTGGCGGCGACCGAGGCCTGGGCCGAGGAGGGCGCGGTCCCGCGGGAGGCGGCGGAGGCGGCACGCGCGAAGGCGGCCTTCACCGTCGAGGCCGTTGAGGAGCGCGAGCGGGTGACCGACCACGACGTCGCCGCCTTCGTCGACGTCGTCGCCGGCTCGGTCGGGGGCGAGGCTGGGCGCTGGATCCACTACGGGCTCACCTCATCCGACGTGCTCGACACGGCGCTGGCACTGCAGCTGCGCCGTGCGGGGGAGATTCTCGTCGCCGGCGCCCGCGGCTATCGCGACGCGCTCGTCGAGCGCGCGCTCGAGCACCGCGACACCCTCTGCGTCGGGCGCACCCACGGCGTCCATGCCGAGCCGACCACCTTCGGGCTGCGGCTCGCCGGCTTCGCCTTCGAGGCCGACCGCAACCTCTCCCGCCTCGCGGGCGCCTTCGCGCAGCTCGCGGTCGGCAAGCTCTCCGGCGCGGTCGGGACCTACGCCTCGGTGCCGCCCGCGGTGGAGGCGCGGGTGATGGAGCGGCTCGGCCTGGGGCGCGAGGACGTCGCCACCCAGGTCGTCCCCCGCGACCGCCACGCGCAGCTGCTGGCGACGATCGCGATCGCCGGCGCCGGGCTCGAGCGCTTCGCCACCGAGGTCCGCAACCTCCAGCGGACCGAGGTGCGCGAGGTCGAAGAGCCGTTCGCCTCCGGACAGAAGGGCTCCTCGGCGATGCCCCACAAGCGCAACCCGATCCGCACCGAGCGGATCACGGGGCTGGCCCGCGTCCTGCGCGGCTACGCGCAGACCGGGTTCGAGAACGTCGCCCTCTGGCACGAGCGCGACATCTCCCACTCCGGCGCCGAGCGCGTCGTCCTCCCCGACGCGACGATCCTGCTCGACTACGCGCAGGACCTGGCGACCAAGGTCGCGGCGGGGATGACGGTCCGCTCCGAGCGGATGCGGCAGAACCTCGAGCTCACCCATGGAGCCCTCTTCAGCCAGCGGGCGCTGACCGCGCTGGTCGAGTCGGGGATGAGCCGCGACGCCGCCTACCGCGTCGTCCAGGAAAACGCGCAGCGCGCCTGGGACACCGGCACCGGGTTCCGCGACCTGCTCGCCGAGGCGGCACCTCAGCTCGACCTCGACGCGGTCTTCGATCACCGAGCCTACCACGTCCACGCGCCCGAGATCTTCGCGCGGCTCGAGGCGCTGCGCGACGGCTGAGCGCGCGGGCGCGCGTTCGTCTAGGCTGCCCGCCGTGGTCCTTTACACCTGTGGCCAGAAGACGCACGGCCCGGCCCTGATGCACCCCTGCGGCAAGGCCGGAAAGGCGCTCGACGACGCGGGCTACGAGTACGAGGTCAAGGTCGCCGGCGGCTACCGGCTGCTGCCCTGGACCTGGCGGACCCGCGACAAGGACCGCGCCGAGGTCCGCGAGCTGAGCGGCGGCAACGACGTCCCGATCCTCGTCCTCGACGACGGGGAGGTCATCTCCGGCTCGGGCAGGATCGCGCGCTGGGCCAAGGAACACCCGCACTCGCCGACGAAATCGCAGTCCTAGGCGACGGCGGCGGGGCGGGGCGCCTCGCGCCGCGCCTCGATCACGACCGG
>JBLNAC010000129.1:0-2597 GCA_050259155.1 Syntrophothermus sp. | reverse complement strand
CATCATCCCGACCGCTTGAAGCATCCGCTGCGCCGGACCGGACCGAAGGGCAGCGGACAATTCTTGCAAATCTCGTGGGATCGCCGGCGAAGCGGAGCTGGCGGGTCGACGCCGGCTAGGCCCGGAGCTGCATCACTTCGGCCGGAGGGCGGCCCTGGGCGAGGAGCGAGGCCATCGTCCGCATCGGCGCGTCGACGTGGTGGAAGAAGGCCTTGTAGCCGGCGCAGAGGTAGTTGAGGCCGGGGTCGCCTTCGGGCGTCTCGATGAAGCGGTCCTTGGGGCAGCCGCCGTGGCAGGCGAAGCGGACGTCGCAGCGCCGGCAGTAGGCGGGGAGCGTGTCGCGCTTGGCGAGGCCGAAGCGGCGCTGCTTCGCCGACTCGACGAGGTCGACCATCTCGGTCTCGGCGATGTTGCCGAGCATGTGCTCGGGATCGACGTAGTGGTCGCAGCAGTAGAGGTCGCCGGTGTGCTCGATGGCGAGCGCTCGGCCGCACGTCTCGGCGTGGACGCAGAGGGCGGGCGGCGCCCCGACCCAGTTGCCGAGCGCGACGTCGAACATCTGCACGAAGACCCGGGCGACGTCGCGGCGGACCCACTCGTCGAAGACCTCGATCAGGAAGCGGCCGAACTGCGCGGCCCCGACCGAGTATTCGGCGCCCTCCTCGACGATCGGGATGAATTGCATGAACCGGGCGCCGCAATCGTCGCGGAGGAAGCGGTAGACCTCGAGCGCCCGGTCGCCGTTGGCGGCGTGCACGGTGGCCAGCGCGTTCCACTCGACGCCCGCCCTCCGCAGGTGGCCGAGCCCTCGCATCACCTGGTCGAAGGACCCGCGACCGCCCTTCGTCACCCGGTAGGCGTCGTGCACCTCGCGCGGCCCGTCGATCGAGATCCCGACCAGGAAGCCGTTTTCGGCGAAGAAGGCGGCCCACTCGGCGTCGATCTTGGTGCCGTTGGTCTGGATCGTGTGGAAGGCGCGCTGCCCCGGCCGCAGGAAGCCCTCGGCGAGCTCGACCGAGCGACGGAAGAAGTCGAGCCCCATCAGCGTCGGCTCGCCTCCCTGCCAGGCGATCGTCACCTCCGGGACGTTCGCGTGGGCCTCGATCAGCTGCCGCAGGTACTGCTCCAGCGTCTCCTCGGACATGCGGAAGCTCGAGCCGGGGTAGAGCGCCTCCTTGCTGAGGAAGAAGCAGTAGGAGCAGTCGAGGTTGCAGATCGCGCCGGTCGGCTTGGCCAGCAGATGGAAGGCCATCGCCCTGGATTCTCTCAGGCGGCCACCCCGTGGGCGACGGCGTTGACGCTGGCGTGCTCGTGCAGCGCCGTCTCCTCCTCGTGTCGCCCGGGCGCGAGGTCGAAGGTGACCCGCCTCACGGTTCCGGTGAACGCGTACGGCGCGCGGTCCTCGTAGGCGAGGTCGACGACCAGTCCGTTGTCGCGGCCGACGTCCATGCCCGCGTAGGAGGAGAAGGCGACCGGCGCGGTCTTGTCCAGACGCCCGGCGCCGACCTGCTCGCCGCCCGCGTGCAGCGTCACCGCGCCGCCGCTGCCGGGCTTGTTCTCGTCGCTCTCGAACAGCATCCGGACCCTGACCTCGCCGCTTGGCAGCGGCTTCTCGGCGGCCTGCTTGTAGGTCTCGACGCCGAGGAAGGAGTAGGTGTGGTTGAGCCGCCCCTGGGGGTCGACCCAGAGCGCGAAGCCGCCGATGAAGTCGGCGTTGGCGACGATCACGCCCTCGGCGCCTCCCTCGGGCACGACCAGGTCCGCTTCGATCGCGTAGGAGCGGCCGAAGATGCGCGGGACCATGCCGCGCTGGACGTTCTGGACGTCGCCGCTGAACTCGTAGCGGGTCTTCGTCGGCAGCGGCGGCAGGATCCCGAAGAAGATCGAGAACCCCGCCAGCAGCGGCAGCGCCCGGTTGCGCTCGGCCTCGCTCCACCACAGCTCCTGCAGCTCCTTCAGCTTCTCCGGGCTCTCGGCCGCGAGGTCGTGCGCCTGGGAGAAGTCGTCGGGCAGGTAGTACAGCTCCCAAACGTCCTTCTCGGGGTCGTAGACGCCGGGCGCAAACCGCTTCATCGTCTCCGGCGACATGTCCCACGGCGCCTTGTCGAGCCGCGTGCAGGCCCACCAGCCGTCCTTGTACATCGCCCGGGCGCCGAGCACCTCGAAGTACTGGGAGGTGTGGCGCTCCGCCGCGCGCGGGTCGGCGAGCGTGTAGAGGAGGCTGGTCCCGTCCATCGGCTCCTGCGCGATCCCGTCGACCGTCTCCGGCTCCGGGATCCCGGCCGCCTCGAGCACGGTCGGGGCGATGTCGATGCAGTGGGTGAACTGGCTGCGGACCTCGCGGTCGGCCTCGACCCTGCTCGGCCAGGCGATCGCCATCGGGTTGCGGGTGCCGCCGAGGTGGCTCGCCATCTGCTTGCCGTACTGGAACGGCGTGTTGTTCGCGTGGGCCCAGGCCGAGGCGAAGTGCGGGGCAGTGTGGTCGCCGCCGATCGCCTCGACGCCGCCGTACTCGTCGATCAGCTTCATCTGTTCGTCGGCCTCGAGCACGACGCCGTTGAGGAAGGTCATCTCGTTGAAGGAGCCGGTGACCGTGC
>JBLNAC010000128.1:0-4300 GCA_050259155.1 Syntrophothermus sp. | reverse complement strand
GGACCTGCTCGATCGTGTGGGTCACCCCGTGCATCGAGCCGATCCCGTCGGCGATCAGGGCGACGCGGCGAGGAGCCCCGTCGACGGCCGCGAGCTTCCCTTTCTCGGCGGCGAGGAAGCCGGTCGACGGCACGTAGGGAACGGCCG
The DNA here is from genome assembly GCA_050259155.1 of Syntrophothermus sp. Classification (GTDB taxonomy): domain Bacteria; phylum Actinomycetota; class Thermoleophilia; order Solirubrobacterales; family 70-9; genus VAYN01. The sequence continues at coordinate 4,153 of JBLNAC010000128.1, read as the reverse complement.
GCAGCAGGGCCTCGAACAGCCTCTGGGCGGCGCCCTGGAGATCGCCCCCACCGACCTCCACGACGCCGGCCTCGATCGCCTCGCGGAGCCGGCGGTCGTGGGTGCGGCTGGCGCGGCGGTGAAGGTCGGCGTGCGAGAAGGCGTCGCTCTGCAGGTGGGAGATCAGCTCGCGGCCGCGGAGGTCGATCCCGACGCTCGCGAGCCACGACTCGAGCAGGGCGCGGGCGTCGGCGGGCCCGAGGTCGGCGGCGACCTTCCCCTCCCGCACGGCTCCCTCGCCGACCACCCGTCCGACGATCTTCCACACCGCCGCCGGGTCGGGCGAGAGTCCCTCTTCCCGCCCCGCGGCATCTGCCCCCGCGGCCGGCGCGTCCTCGCCCTCGGGGCTCAGCGCGCGCGTCGCCAGCGCCATCGCGGCGTGGCTCCACTTGGCGGCGCTGCCCTGTTCCCCGCGGGCCTCGGCCCGGCCCTCGCGGACGTGCTCGAGAAACTCTTCCGGCGTGCGAGCATCGGGCGCCTCGGTGAAGGTGCGGCCGATGTCGACGCCGGCGTGGTCGTCGGAGCCGCCGATGCCGGTGCCGCCGCGCGTCTCGATGTAGACGACGGCGGGCATGTTTAGCTCGGCGGCCCGCGAGCCGTTGCGGACCTCCCAGATCGGGAAGAGCTCCGCCAGGCGCCGCCGGTGACGCCGGGTCAGCGGCGCGGCGACGTTGAAGAAGGGATGCGCGAGGGCGCAGGCGATCCCGTTCTCGTGAAGGTAGGCGGCGCAGGCCTCGACGTCGCCGGAATGCGCCTGCAGCCACTCGTGGTCTCCGGGAGTGATGCCGTAGCAAAGGACATGAACCGCCTGTTGCTCGCCGGCGAAGCGGGCGGTCAGCTCCTCGGAGAGGAAGCAGTCGGACCGGCCGTCGAGCTCGAGGCAGCCCTGGATCGTGTCGTGGTCCGTGATCGTCACGAAGTCCATTCCCCGCCGCTTGGCAAGCTCGTAGACCTCCTCGGGCGGGGTCGCGCACTCCGGCAGCCCGAGCGACCGCTGGACGCCCAGCTTGGCGAGCTGCGAGGCGGCGGAGTGGCAGTGCATGTCGACGCGGGAAGTCATCGGTGTCTCCCTCGGGCTCGTTCCTTGTGTCACCCCGATACTTCGCTATTTGCAGCGAAATCTTGTGAAGGGAATGAGAACTACGTGTGAACTTGCGGTGACCTCGCGGCGGCGCGTGGGGGCCGCGCCACGCAGCCGGGCGGCCCGCGCTAGGCGGCCAGGCGAGCCGGAGAGGAGCCGTTCGCGCTGCCGTTGAGCATGTCGAGGATGACCCCCTCGCGGAGGCCGCCCTTGCCGATCTGCAACGGCTGCCCGAGAAGCTCGGAGACCTTCTCCAGCAGCAGCACGCCGGTGGTGAGGATGCGGACCCGTTGCGGGTCGAGCTCGAAGCGCCGGGCCACCTCGGCGGCCGGGTCGGCGGAGAGGACGCGGATCCCGCGCTCGAGCGTCTCGTACTCGAGGACCGCGCCGACCAGGCGCCGCAGCGACGTCGCGGAGCCGCCGACGGCGACCGCCTGCGCCGGGTGCTCGACCTCGACGCCCTCGAAGATGTCGTCGATCCGATCGCGGACCTTGCGAATCTCCGCCGCGGACGGTGGGTCGGAGGCGATCAGCTCATCGGCGAGGACGCCGGAGCCGACAGCCCACGAGCGAACCGACCGGGCGCCGCCGGGGACGGTGCCCAGGATCACCTCCGTCGAGCCGCCGCCGACGTCGACGACGCCCACGGTGCCCTCGACCGGATGCCCGAGCGTCTTGGTGGCGCCGATGAAGGAGAGCCGTCCCTCCTCCTCTTCGCTGAGGATCTCGACCGGGACCCCGGCACGGGCGCCGACCGCGAGCGCCGCCTGGGGGCCGTTGCTCGCTTCGCGCACGGCCGCGGTGGCGACGGCCCGGATCTCCTCCGCGCCGAGCTCTCGCGCCAGCCGCACCTGGGTGGCGACGACCTCTCCCACCTCCTCGACCTTGGCGGCCTCGATCGCCCCTTCGGGCCCGACCGCCTTGTTGATCCGGGTGTAGGCCCGCTGCTCCATCACCTTCTTCAGCTGCCCCTCGACCGGCTCGGCGACGAGCACGCGGGTGGTGTTGGAGCCGATGTCTATCGCCGCGCAGAGCATCAGGAGGTGGCTGGCATCTTGGCAAACGAGGCGGATCCGACGGGCTTTCTAGCCGGTCGGGTGAGAGGCATCCTCGAACTCGCGGAAAAGGCCCGTGACGACAAAGGCGACCTGCTCGCCGACGTCGACCGCGTTGTCTGCGATGCGCTCGATAGCGCGCGCCGCCAGCAGCATCGTCATCGCCCACTCGCGCCTGTCGGCGTCGTCGCCGATCTCCAGCGCGAGCCGGAAGCAGTCGCGGTTGAGCGAATCGACGACGTCGTCCTGCCGGACCAGGTCGCGCGCCATCTCGACGTTCCGTTCCGCGAAGGCGCGCCTGGCCTGGGAGATCAGCGAGCGGGTCTGGCTGCCCATGTCGAGGATCAGCTTGACCATCTCCTCGTCGGCGGGGGGCTCGGTCCCAGTCAGGGGGATCAGCTTGCAGATGTTCACGCACTGGTCGCCCATCCGCTCGACGTTCTTGAGCACGTGCAGCAGGGCCGAGATCAGGCGCAGGTCGGTCGCCACCGGCGACTGCGTCGCCAGCAGCGTGATCAGGCTCTGGTGCACCTCCAGGTAGCGGCCGTCGATGCGGTCGTCGTCGGCGACGACGATCTGGGCCAGCTCCACGTCCTGGTGCTCGATCGCCTCCAGCGTGCGCTGGAGCGCCGCGCTCGCCATCGCCAGCCCGTCGAGGGCGCTTGCCTCGAGGCTTTCGAGCTCTTCCTGGTATTCGTGGCGTGCCGGCTCGGGCAAGCTCCTGGGCCTCCGGGTCAGCCGAAGCGACCGCTGACGTAGTCCTCGGTCGCTTTCTTGTTCGGGTTGGTGAACATCTCGTCGGTAGGCCCGACCTCGACCAGGCGCCCGGGCTTGCCGGATTCCTCGAGGTTGAAGAAGGCCGTCACGTCGCTGGCGCGTGCCGCCTGCTGCATGTTGTGGGTGACGATCACGATCGTGTAGCGGGCCTTGAGCTCCCTGATCAGGTCCTCGATCGCGAGCGTCGCCACCGGATCGAGCGCCGAGCAGGGCTCGTCCATCAGCAGCACCTCCGGCTCGACGGCGATCGCGCGGGCGATGCAGAGACGCTGCTGCTGCCCGCCGGAGAGCCCGAGGCCGGGTCGATCGAGCCGGTCCTTGACCTCGTCCCAGAGGTTCGCCCGCCGCAGGCTGCGCTCGACGATCGAGTCCTTGTCGGCCTTCCGGATACGGCCCGAGTTGAGGTTGAGGCCGGCCGCGACGTTGTCGTAGACCGACATCGTCGGAAAGGGGTTCGGCTGCTGGAAGACCATCCCGACCAGCCGCCGCACCCGCACCGGGTCGACCCCCTCGGCGTAGATGTCCTCGCCGTCGAGAAGGATCTCGCCCGTCACCCTCGCCCCCGGCGTCAGCTCGTGCATGCGGTTGAGGGAGCGGAGGAAGGTCGTCTTGCCGCAGCCGGAGGACCCGATCAGGGCCGTCACCTTGTTCGGCTCGATCGTCATCGTCACGCCTGCCACGGCATGGAAGTCCCCGTAGTAGAGGTCCACGTCCCGGGCCTCGATCGTGCGCGCCGGCGCCCCCGCGGCAATCGGCGGCGCCGCAACCCCGGTCGCGGCCCGCGGGGTAGCTGTGCCGGCAGCCGCCTCGGTCCGCTTCGTCCCCGCTCCCAACATGGCTCGCAACCTCTTTCCTTCCACGATCAGCGGATCTCGGTCTTGTGACGTCGGTAGACGATGCGCGCGACCACGTTGAGCAGCATCACCATAGCGATCAGCACCAGCGCCGCCGCCCAGGCCCGATCGTAGGAGAGCTGTTTGTCCACGCCGGGCGAGCGATACTCGTTGTACGCGTAGACCGCCAGATTCTGCATGCGGCCGTTGAACGGGTCTGCGTTGAGGGAGTCGACGACGCCCGTCGTGACCAGCAGCGGCGCCGTCTCGCCGATGATGCGCGCGGTGGCGATCATCACCCCGGTGAGGAGGCCGGCGAACGCCGTCGGCAGCACCACCTTCGTGATCGTCCTCCACTTCGGGGTCCC
>JBLNAC010000127.1:0-6421 GCA_050259155.1 Syntrophothermus sp. | reverse complement strand
GGCGCCGACCATCACCTGCAGGGTGATCGGATCGACGCCGCTCACGTTCCCCCTCCGGCCCCGTCGCGCCGCTCGGTCCGCGCGACGATCGTGCCGGCGTCGTCGACGATCGCGTGCCAGTCGGGGGGAAGGACGAGCGTCGCCTCGGGCAGCTCGACGACGACCGGGCCGCGGGCCTCGGTGCCCGCCGCCGGCTCGCCGCGCAGCACCGGCGTCTCGAGCCAGCCCTGGTCGAAGCGGACGGGCCGCGACGTCTCCTTCAGGCGGCCGCGCGGGGCCGCCTCGGGCCGCGGCGCGGGGCCGGGCACGACCATCGCCAGCTCGACGTCGACGAGCACCACCTCGCCCTCGGGGTCGCGGTGGCCGTAGCGCTCCTCGTGGCCTTCCTCGAAGCGGGCGACGAGCTCGCCCGGATCGGGAGCGGCCGGGCCCGGCACCGGCAGCTCGAACGCCTGCCCGGCATAGCGCATCCGGTAGGTGACCTCGGGCTCGGCCGCCTCGAGGCCGGCGCCGGTCGAGGCGATCAGCGCCGTGACCTCGGCCGCGATCCGCTCGCCGCTCAGCTCCGCGCCGCCGAGCATCACGGTCCGGGCGGTGTCGCGGCGGCGCTCGGAGGCGCAGAGGCCGAGGGCGGAGAGGACGCCGCCGGCGCGGGGGCAGAGGATCGTCGAGACGCCGAGCTCGGCGGCGATCGCCGCCGCGTGCATCGGCCCGGCGCCACCGAACGGCAGCAGCGCGAAGCCGCGGGGGTCGATGCCGCGCTCCACCGTCACCACGCGCAGCGCCCGTACCATCTCCTGGTTGGCGACCCTGACGATCCCGGCGGCGGTCCGCAGCCGGTCGAGCCCGAGCGAGCGCCCGAGCGCGTCGATCGCCGACTCGGCGGCCTCGGGATCGAGCGCGACGTCGCCCGCCAGCCGCGAGTCGGCCGCGAGGTTGCCGAGCACGAGGTTGGCGTCGGTCACGGTCGGCTCGGCGCCGCCGCGCCCGTAGCAGGCCGGGCCCGGGACGGCGCCGGCCGAGCGCGGCCCGACCCGCAGGGCGCCGCCGCTGTCGCGCCAGCCGATCGAGCCGCCCCCGGCGCCAACGGTGTGGACGTCTACCATCGGCAGCTGGATCGTGCGGCCGGCGATCCGGCGGGCGAAGGCGCGCCGCACCTCGCCTCCCTCGATCACGCAGACGTCGCACGAGGTGCCGCCCATGTCGAAGCCGAGGGCGTTGCCGTCGCCGCTGACCCGCGCCAGGACGCCGGCGCCGACCGCTCCCCCCGCCGGCCCCGAGAGGACGCTCCAGGCGCCCGACCGCGCCGCCTCGGCGGCGGGCGCGACCCCGCCCGAGGACTGCATCACCAACGGCTGCGGAAGCCCCGCGGCGGCGCTGGCCTCGCCGAGGCTGGCGAGGTAGCTGTCGAGCAGCGGGCTCAGATAGGCGTCGATCACCGTCGTCGAGCAGCGCTCGTACTCGCGAAACCGCGGCAGCACCTCGTGTGAGGCCGAGACGTGGACGCCGGGCAGGCGCTCCCGCAGGTGCTCGGCGATCGCCCGCTCGTGAGAGGGGTCGAGGTAGGAGAAGAGGAGGCAGACGGCGACGGCCTCGGCGCCGGCATCCTCGACCTGCCTCGCGAGGCGCTCCGGCTCACCCGCGGCGAGGGGCGTGAGGACGCCGGCGGGGCCGACCCGCTCGGCGGCCTCGAAGCGCCGCTCGCGAGGCACCAGCGGCGCCGGCTTCGGCGCGCAGAGCCGGTACAGCTCGGGGCGGTCCTGGCGGCCGATCTCCAGCACGTCGGCGAAGCCGCGCGTCGCGACCAGGGCGGTGCGGGCGCCGCGTTCCTCCAGCAGCGCGTTGGTGCCGACCGTCATCCCGTGGGCGAAGGCGTGGATCGCGCCGGGGGCGGTCCCGGCGCGTGCCAACACCTCCTCGATCGCGCGCATCACTCCCTCCGCCTCGGTCCCCGGCGTGGTCGGGACCTTCGCCGTGTAGACCGCTCCGTCGACCAGCACGGCGTCGGTGAAGGTGCCGCCGACGTCGACTCCGAGCAGCATCGATCAGAGCCACTCCTCGCGCCGGGTCGAGCCGTCGGGGGCGACGACGACGTGGATGCCGTCGAGCGCCGGGTCCGGCCCGGGGCAGTCCGTCCGCAGGTGCCCTCCCCGGGACTCGGCCCGTGCCAGCGCCGAGGTCGCGATCGCCTTCGCCAGCGGATAGGGGTCGGAGATCAGGCCGGCGAGGTCGTCGGGGTTCCGCATCGGGCCGGCGCAGCGCCAGACCGCGTCGCGGGTGGCGTCCGTCGGCGGTTGGAACCGCCACTCGGGGAGGGGTGGCCGCTCCTCGGGGGCCGGCTCGGCGAGGGCCGCGGTCCCGGCGCGCCCGCCGAACACGAAGCACTCGCTGAGCGAGTTGGAGGCAAGGCGGTTCGCGCCGTGGAGCCCCGTGCACGAGCACTCGCCGACCGCGTACAGGCCCCGCACCGAGGAGCGCCCGTCGAGATCGACCGCGATCCCTCCCATCGTGTAGTGCGCGGCGGGGGCGACCGGGACCGGGTCGCTCCGCGGGTCGAGCCCGGCCTCCGCGAGCGATTCGAACACGTTCGGGAAGCGCGCCGGGTCGATCTCGCGCAGGTCGAGGTCGACGCTCTGGGTGCGCTCGGCCCCCATCTGGGCCAGGATCGCCGCGCTCACCTCGTCGCGTGGGGCGAGCTCGTCGGTGAAGCGCTCGCCGCTCGCGTCGAGCAGCTTCGCGCCCTCGCCGCGGATCGCCTCGGTGATCAGGAGGCCGTCGAAGCGGGTGCCCGGCAGGGCGAGCGCGGTGGGGTGGAACTGGCAGAACTCGAGGTCGGCGAGGTCGGCCCCGGCGGCGGCGGCGAGCACCGGGCCGGCCCCGATCGCCCCGCGGGGGTTCGTGGTCCGCCGCCACAGCGCCGCGGCGCCGCCGGTCGCGATCACCGTCGCCCGCGCCGCGATCTCGCCGCCGTCGGTCAGCACCCCGTGGCAGCGCTCGCCGTCGCTCCAGAGCGCCAGGGCCGAGGTGCGCTCCAGCACTTCGATCCCCTCCGCCCCGGCGACCATCGCGGCCAGCTTGGAGGTGATCTCGTGCCCGGTCTGGCTGCCGCCGGAGTGGACGATCCGGCGCGCCGCGTGCCCGCCCTCGAGGCCGAGGGCGAGACGGCCTTCGTGGTCGAGGTCGAAGACGACGCCGCGGGCCTGCAGGTCCCGCACCACGGCCGGAGCCTCCTCGACCAGGACGCGGACCGCGGAGGGGCGGCAGAGGCCGCGCCCGGCGGCGATCGTGTCGGCGGCGTGGCTCTCCGCCGTGTCGCCCGGCTCCAGCGCCGCCGCGAGGCCGCCCTGCGCCCAGAAGCTCGCGCTCAGCGAGAGCGGGGTGCGGGAGATGAGGCAGACGCTGCCTCCCTCCTCGGCGGCTCGCAACGCGGTCCAGAGGCCGGCGGCGCCGCCGCCGACGACCGCCACGTCGAACTCGCGACCGCCCGCTATCGGCGTTCAGCCTCTCGGCGAATCGCGTCCAGCTGCTCCCGCAGCCACGCCGCGGCGGCTTCGCGGGCCCGCGCCTGCTCGTCGGCGATCGCCTGCTCGGCCTCGCGCGCCCGGGCCTCGGCCGCGGCGATCCGCTCCTCGGCCGCGTCTGCCTGGGCCTCGATCTCGCTCAGCCGCTCCTCGGCGGTCGCGATCGCCCGCTCCTTCGCCTCCCGCGCCTGCTGCAGCTCTTCCTCGTGCGTGAGGCGCAGCCGCTCGAGGTCGCGGTCGGCCTCGGCCCGCAGCTTCTCGAGGTCCGCCTCGAGCGCCCGGATCTCCGCTTCGGCCCGCTGTTCGGCCTGCGCGGCGAGATTCGCGGCCTGGTTCAGCCTTCGCTCGGCGGCCTCGATCTGCGCGTCGAAGCTGCTGCCCCCGGCACTCGCTCGCTCGGCGCTCATGTTTTCAATCTATTACGCGTGGGCGGCGACGGAACGGTAGGCCTCGACCACCCGTTCGGCCATTCGGGCGGCGGAGAGCGAGGCGGCCCGGGCGGCGCCGTCGACGCGCGGGTCGCCCGCCTCCAGGTGGCGCCGGGCCAGCGCCGCCCAGGCTTCCGGCTCGAATTCGGCGCAGAGGCAGCCGTCGACCCCCCGCAGCGCGTAGGGGGCGATCCCGACCGGCGTCGAGAGGACCGGGACGCCGCAGGCGAGGGCCTCGACGGCGGCCATCCCGAACCCCTCGTACTCGGACGTGACGAGGACCGCGTTGGCGGCGTTCAGCCAGAGCGGCATCTGCTCGGGCTCTATCGACCCGCCGCTGAGCAGCTCCGCCCCCTCGCAGCGCGCGGCGACCGCGGCGGCGCGGTCGTGGCGCTTCTCCGGGCGCGCCGGGTCGGCGGGGAAGAACAGGTAGCGGCCGTCGGGCCGAAGGCCGAGCCGGCGGCGGGCCTCGGCGCGCCCCGTCGCCGCGAACCTGGTCAGGTCCGGCCCGCAGGGGAGGACGGCGGACCCGGGCACCCGCGGCAGGCCTGGCCGACCGTCCTCGCTCTCGAACAGCGCCCGCGAGACGGCGGCGACCAGCTCGACCCGCCAGGCGAGGCGGCGCGACATCGGCCCGACGATGCCGTGGCGGACGTCGGTGCCGTGGAAGGTGACGACCAGCGGCGAGGCGCCGGCCAGCTTCGCGCACCACCCGGCCAGCCCGTAATGGGCGTGGACGAGGTCGAAGCGCTCGCGCCTCAGCAGCGCCCGCAGACGCCGCGTCGCCGGCAGATACCCGCCGCGACCCCTCGGGAAGCTGAAGACCTCGACGTCGACCCCGCGCCGGCGCACCTCCTCGACCTGGTCGCGAACCCAGCGGCCGCGCTGCGGCGCATTCTCGTCCGGCTCGAAGTTGGTGACGACGAGGACGCGCACCGGGCTGAGGGTATCCCGCTCAGCGCAGCCGCACCGGCAGGGTCTTCAGCTGGTTGATGAAGGCCGATTCGACGTAGACCGGCTTGCCGGCGATCTCCATCTCCGGGTAGCGCGCCAGCGTCTCCTCGAGCAGGATCCGCAGCTCCAGGCGCGCCAGCGCCGTGCCCAGGCAGAAGTGCCGCCCGCCGGCGCCGAACGCCTGGTGCTCGGGGTTGCGGGTGACGTCGAAGCGGTCGGGTTCCTCGTAGCGCGTCTCGTCGCGGTTGGAGGAGACGTACCACATGACGACCTTGTCGCCCTCCTTGATCTGCGTGCCGTTGAGCTCGGCGTCCCGGGTCGCGGTGCGGCGGAAGTGGGCGAAGGCCGGATACATGCGCAGCGACTCCTCGACCGCGCTGGGGATCAGCGAGGGGTCGTCGAGCAGCAGCCGGCGCTGGTCGGGATGCTCCATCAGCGCCCGCATCGCGCTGCAGTAGGTCGCCTTGGTGCTGTCGTTGCCGGCGGCGACGAGGAGGAAGAAGCCCATCACGATCTCGTGTTCCTCGAGCCGCTCGCCTTCGACCTCGGCGTGGACGAGGACGCTCGTCAGGTCGTCGGTCGGGTTCTCGCGGCGCTCGGCGATCAGCTTGCTGCAGCGCTCGAATATCTCCGGGACGGTCTTCTCGATCGCACCCTCGACCCCTTCGGGGTTCAGGTCGGGATCGCTGGCGCCGAGCGTCGCGTTCATCAGGTCGGCCCACATCGCGTCGTCCTCCGGCGGGATCCCCATGAAGCTGTGGATCACGCGGGAGACGGCCGGCTGGGCGACATCGAGCACCAGGTCGCAGGTCTCGCGGCCCTCGAGCCGGTCGAGCACGCCGACGACGATCTCCCGGATCGCCTCCTCGTGGGCGGCGATCCGCTTCGGCGTGAAGCCGGCCTGGAAGAGCGCCTTGAGCCGGTCGTGCTTGGGCGGGTCCATGCCGATGAACATCGCCCGCATCAGCTCCAGCGGGAAGTTGGCGGTGACGGCGACGACGCCGCCCTTTTCGGAGGAGTAGGTCTGCCAGTCGCGGCTGACGGTGTGGACGTCGTCGGCTGTGGTGATCGACCAGAAGCCGGCCGATTCGGGGAACTCGGGGACGTGCGAGGTCCAGTGGACGGGGCACTCCCCCCGCATCCGCTTGAACAGCTCATGAGGGGGTCCGTCGGGCCACCGCCCGCGGTCGATGACCTGCACCTCGTCGAGTCGCTCGCTCACCGCCATCCTTCCCTCCTTCGCCCGGTTATCCGCGGGCATCGTACTGGCTGGCCAGCCAGTCTGTGGTTTCGCGGGCCGGTTTCTGCGGGGAAATACGGACGGCGGCGGCGCTCCCCGAGGCTAGCGTCCCGCACCCATCATGCGACCGGTCCAGACCGAAAGGACGGCGGCCGGCCGGGCTGCCTCCGGGGGACTCGATCCCACCCAGGTCGCGATCGGCACCTGGAGCGGCGGCGCCTTCCTCCCCTTCGGCGTGCCGCTGCCGGAGGAGCGGCTCTGCGCGCTGCTGCGGCCCG
>JBLNAC010000126.1:0-3014 GCA_050259155.1 Syntrophothermus sp. | reverse complement strand
GGGACAGATGCGCGAGTTCGACCAGCTCCACCCCCGCCTGGACGAACTCGCGCATCTGTCCCCGCTGCGGCTGGACGGCGCGATACGTGCTGGCCAGGTAGCAGAACCGGAGGGGCGGCTCGGCGGCCGCGTAGCGGGTGGAGACCAGCCGGGCGATCGGAATCGTCATGTCCGAGCGCAGCGCGAGCAGGTCGCCGCTCTCGTCGAAGAAGCGGTACGCGCTGGCGGCGCCGCGACCGCCGCCGCGGGAGAGCACCTCGTCGTACTCGATCGCCGGCGTCGCGACCTCGCCATAGCCCCGCTCTTCGAAGACCTCGACCAGGGAGCGGTTGAGACGACGGAGCTCGCGCATCTCGTCAGGGAGGATGTCCCGGGTGCCGGGCGGGATCGGGTGGACGATCATCCCGGTGTCCTCCTCTGCTCTGGCTCGTTCACGCTCATCTCACCGACCCCCGGCCCTCCCGCTGCGCCGGGTCCGCGGATGGCAATGGTACGGGCTACCCTCGCCGGTCGTCCGAGACCCGCTCGATCCGCGCGCCGAGAGCGCGCAGGCGGTCGTCGATTCGCTCGTAGCCGCGGTCGATCTGGCTGATGTTGCCGATGTGGGAGGTGCCGTCGGCGGCGAGGGCGGCGATGAGCATCGCCATGCCGGCCCGGATGTCGGGGCTCTCGACGCGCTCCCCGTGGAGGCGGCTCGGGCCGCTGACGATCGCGCGGTGGGGATCGCAGAGGGTGATCCGAGCGCCCATCGCCACCAGCTTGTCGACGAAGAAGAGGCGGTTCTCGAACATCTTCTCGAAGATCAGGATCTCGCCCTCGGCCTGGGTCGCGAGCGCCAGCGCGATCGAGGTGAGGTCCGCGGGAAAGGCCGGCCACGGGCCGTCCTCGATCTTCGGGATCGCGTCGCCGAGGTCCGCTTCGATCTCGAGCCGCTGTTCGGGCGGCACGACGACGTCGGAGCCGTCGATCTCCGAGCGCAGCCCGAGCCGGCGGAACTGGCGGCGGGTCATCTTCAGGTCGGTCGGCTCGACGCCGCGGATCCGCAGCGCCCCCCCGGTCGCCGCGGCAAGCGCCATGAAGCTGCCGACCTCGATGTGGTCGGGGGAGATCGCGTGCACCGCCCCGCCCAGCTCGCTCCTGCCGTGGACGGTCATCACGTTCGACCCGATCCCGTCCACCTCGGCCCCCATCTTGGTCAGCAGACGGGCCAGATCCTGGACGTGGGGCTCGGAGGCGGCGTTCGAGATCCGGGTCTCCCCCGGCGTCAGCGCGGCGGCCATGAGCGCGTTCTCGGTCCCCATCACCGAGGGCTCGTCCATGAAGATGTCGCAGGCGCACAGGCCCCGAGGCGCGGAGAGCTCGATCCAGCGGTCGCCGGCGACCTCAGCGCCGAGTTCCGCGAACGCGTCGAGATGCGCATCGAGGCGGCGACGGCCGATGAAGTCTCCTCCCGGCGGCGGCATGCGCGCGCTTCCGAAGCGCGCCAGCAGGGGACCGGCGAGCAGGAAGGAGGCACGGATCTGGCTCGACAGCTGCTCGTCGACCTCCGGAGCGGAGACGCCCGCGGCACAGAGCCGGACGCTGTTTGCATCGACCCACTCGACCTCGACGCCGAGCCGCTCCAGGAGGGCGATCTGCGCCTCCGTGTCGCGGATGCGCGGGACCCGGTGCAGCAGGAGGTCCTCCTCCGTCAGGAGGCAGGCCGCGAGGATCGGCAGCGCGGCGTTCTTGTTGCCGGCGACGGTGAGCTCCCCCGCCAGGGGCGCGCCGCCTTCGATCACGAACTTCTCCATGGCGGGCTAGCGTACTGACCGGCCTTGCCATACACGGGCTCCCGCTCTAGGATCGGGATGCGACGGCGCAGAGGGGCGTCGAGCCGGACCCCGGCAACGCCCCTTCAGATCGGCGCCGGCACGCGCTTCTGGGGTTGGCAGCGCTACTGGAGCCTCCGGTAGCGCTGCGACGTGCACCGCATCAGAAAGCCAAAAGCGCGCCGCGCCGCAATCTCCCTTGCAGGAACGGGATGCCGTCCGAAGGCTCCTCTACCTTACGAACCGATGTTCGATTCTGAGCAAACGCTAACCGGACGCTTGTCCAGCGCTATCGACCTCGCGATCGACTTCGCGACCCTCGGCGAGTACGGCCTCGAGCCGGCGGGCGGCACCGGAGGTCCCTGCGCCGCGGGCCGCGCCCGCCCGCTGCCGATCGCCGACCGCACCACGTTCACCGAGGTCCTCTTCCCCAACCGCTGCGGTGCCCGGCACAGGGGGCCGCAGGGTAGGGGCGGGCGCGGGGTGCCCCCCGGGCGTCGCAGCCGCGCGGTGTAGTCGCGCAACAGCAGCGGGGCGCCGATCGGCGCCGGTCCGCGCCCGAATCCGGCGCGGACCGCTGAGGAAAAGAACCGGCGGCGACCTACTCTCCCAGGGGGTTGCCCCCCAAGTACCATCGGCGCTGAAAGGCTTAACTGCTCTGTTCGGAATGGGAAGAGGTGTATCCCTTTCGCTATGCACCACCGGAAGCGCGTCGAGACGCTCGGTGGACCTTGAAAACCGCACAAGACCTCAGGGTAGGAGATAAATATCCGTCAAGCCCTCGAACCATTAGTACCGGTCGGCTGAGCGCATCACTGCGCTTACACCGCCGGCCTATCAACCTGGTGGTCTACCAGGGGTCTTACTCCCTCAAGGGGATGGGAGAGCTCATCTTGAGGTCGGCTTCCCACTTAGATGCTTTCAGCGGTTATCCGTTCCATGCGTAGCTAACCTGCGGTGCCCTTGGCAGGACAACAGGTACACCAGGGGTGCGTTCATCCCGGTCCTCTCGTACTAGGGACGAATCCTCTCAACTCTCCAGCGCCCACGGCAGATAGGGACCGAACTGTCTCGCGACGTTCTGAACCCAGCTCGCGTACCGCTTTAATGGGCGAACAGCCCAACCCTTGGGACATACTCCTGCCCCAGGGTGCGACGAGCCGACATCGAGGTGCCAAACCCTTCCGTCGATGTGGACTCTTG
>JBLNAC010000125.1:0-3000 GCA_050259155.1 Syntrophothermus sp. | reverse complement strand
ATCTGGCGCTTCGAGCCGGGGACGGGAAGGCTCGTCCCCGCCGGCGAGCTGCCGCAGGCGGTGGCCGGGGCCGCGGGGGCGGTGGGCGCCGGCCGCGCCTACCTCGTCGGCGGCACGGGGCCGGGCGGCGCCCCGCTGGCGAGCGTCGAGACGCTCGCCGCGCGCGAGGTCGCCGTCAAGCCGCGCCCTGCGCCGAGCGAAGGCACCGCGAGCGGCGGCGAAGCGGCGTCCGGCTACCCGTTCCGCGGCCATCTGATGATCGCCGACCGCGGCAACGACCGGCTGCTGGTCGTGAACGCCGCCAAGAAGGTCCTCTGGCGCTTCCCCTCGCGCGCCCACCCGGCGCCGCCCGGCGGCTTCTACTTCCCCGACGACGCCTTCTTCACCCATCACGGCCACCAGATCATCTCCAACGAGGAGCAGAACGAGCGCATCGTGCAGCTCTCCTACCCGGGCGGAAAGCTGCTCTGGTCCTACGGCCATCCCGGCGTGACCGGCTCCAAGCCGGGCTACCTGCACGAGCCCGACGACGCCTACCTGCTCGCCGACGGCAACGTCTCGGTGGCCGACGCCCAGAACTGCCGCGTCCTCCTGATCTCGCCCGCGAAGCAGGTTCTGCACGAATTCGGCGACCCGTCCACCTGCACCCACGAACCGCCCCGCTACCTCGGCTCCCCCAACGGAGACACCCCCCTCGCCAACGGCAACTTCCTCGTCTCCGAGGTGAACGGGTCCTACATCGACGAAATGACGTGGGGCGGCAAGGTCAGGTGGAGCCTGCAGCTGCCGATCTCCTACCCGTCCGACCCCCAGCAGCTCGGCCCCGACCGCTACCTGGTCGTGGACTACGCTCGGCCCGGGGGCATCTACGAGTTCACCCGCGCCGGCAGGATCCTCTGGTCATACCACCCCGAATCGGGGCCGGGGATGCTCAACCACCCCAGCCTCGCCGAGCGGCTGCCCTCCGGCCTGATCGCGGTGAACGACGACTACCGCGACCGGATCGTGATCATCGATCCGAAGACGAAGAAGATCGTCTGGCAGTACGGCCACACGGGGGAACCCGGCCGGGGCCCCGACCATCTCCACATCCCCGACGGCTTCGACCTGCTCGAACCCGACGGCAGCATCCCGACGCACCCCTTCACCGGCTGACGGTGGGCCTGCGCCGGCTGCCGAGACGGCGCGCCGGCTCGCGGCCTCACTCGGCGGGCGGCACCCGCCTGTCCTCGACGTAGACCTCGCGCCGGCGTCCCCGCGTCCACGCGAGCTCGCGGAAGACGCCGAGGATCAACCCCGCGAGGCCGGCGATCATCAGGATCAGCCCCACGGTGTCGATGCTGACGTGGGCGACGTGGAAGTTGGTCGCGAAGTAGAGGACAGCGCCCAGCGCGATCAGGAAAATGCCGGCGCCGATCGTCATCGGGCAGGGGCGGGGACAGTCGACACGGGAAGAGACGCGGTTCCTGACATGCCTCGCTTATGCCCCGCTCGCCTGTCCGCTAAACATCGGCTTTCCGCCTCGTGCTCGAGCCGACCACGGCGGGTTCCGGCCACCGCGGAACCAGGGCCGCGCCCCTGAGGACGCTCGTCGGCGGCTGAGCGCCTGATCCGGCGCGGGCGCAACCTGCGAACGCCGGGTGGGTCAGCAGTGCCAGCGCCCGAGGCCCGTCACCTGGACCCGCCGGGACGGCGGGCGCCGGGCCAGCCGCACCAAGCGGTTGCAGACGAAGCGTCCCTGGACCTCGGTGTCGCGACGATCGAAGATCCTGCAGAAGACGATGTTGCGGCCCTGGCGCCGGCAGTTGAGCACCCCTGAGTCGACGCAGCTCTGGTCGTGGTCGCAGGTGCTCGCCGCGAACTCCGACGCCCGCTCCCGTGCATCGCGAACCGATAGCGTCGAGCCGGCGGCGGCCGGAGGGACCGCGATCGCGAGGGAGGCGGTCGCCACCAGGGCGGCCGCTCGCAGGCGGCTCATCGCGGCCGGCCCATCGCAAGACGCGGGATGTCGGCTTTGGCGAGGTATTCCTCGCCCGTGGTCAGGACCAGCGACTTGTCTTTGACGAAGTCACGGACCCAGACCGTCCCCTCCCCCACCTTGAACAGGGTCGAGGCGTCGCAGCGGTCGACGACCAGCCAGGTGGTGCCCCGCACGGTGGCCGAGCCGTAGCTGCCGGTCGTCTTGAAGTTGCCCTTGCCGCTGCCCCAGAGCCGCCGGCCGCTCCGCTTTCCTCCCCTGGCGAAGACCTCCGGCCGCCTGGCGCGCGGTGCCCGGCGCTCGCACATCCGTTTCCCGGCGAGCTTGAGCACGAGGGCCTGGTTGTCGCCCGTTTTCTGGGAGACGATGAACACGCCGCCCCAGAAATTGCCGGCCTGAAGTTCGCCGGAAGCGCCTTTGGAGGCGGTCAGGTTGACCGTGCCGTTCCGGGTGTTGATCAGGCACCCCAGCGGCACCTGCTTGAAGCCGGTCAGCTTCGAGAACTCGCTTTCCCCGGGGCAGATGAGCTGGACGTTGCCGTCGACCGGTTCGAGGTTGACGGTTTGACCGGCGACCGGCTTGGGAGGGCCGGTATCTATTTCGAAGCTCGCCTTGGCCGGGGTCGGGTCTTTGTTGCCGACGGTGTCCTTGGCGCGGACTTCGAAGCTGTGGGGGCCGTCGGCGAGGCTGGTGTAGGTCTGGGGGCTGGCGCAGGGGGAGAAGGCGGCGCCGTCGAGGCTGCATTCGAAGCTGCCGGCCTCGCTGGATTCGAAGGCAAAGCTCGCTTCGGCGGCGCCGCTCAGGGCGGCGGGGGCCTGGGTGATCGTCGTCTGCGGCGCCGTGGTGTCGACGCTGAAGGAGGCTTTGGCCGGGGTCGGGTCTTTGTTGCCGACCGTGTCCTTGGCGCGGACTTCGAAGCTGTGGGGGCCGTCGGCGAGGCTGGTGTAGGTCTGGGGGCTGGCGCAGGGGGAGAAGGCGGCGCCATCGAGGCTGCATTCGAAGCTGCCTCTCTCGGTGGATGT
>JBLNAC010000124.1:0-6445 GCA_050259155.1 Syntrophothermus sp. | reverse complement strand
CGCGAGCCGGCATCACCAGCACCGAGCAGGGCGCGCGGTGCACGACGCGCTCGCTGACGCTGCCGAGGGCCTTGATGCCGGAGACGCCGCGGCGGCCGATGCCGATCAGCGAGCAGCCGCTCGCCCGCGCCGCCTCCACGATCCGGTCGGCCGCGCTGCCCGGCTGGTCGATCACCTCCGGCGGGGAGCCGACCGCCTGCTCGATCTTCGCGATCTGCTTCTGGACCTGGCGGTAGCGCTCGGGATGGGTGCCATCGGGCGCGTAGACGAGGCCCAGGCGGGGGCTGGCCTGGACCCGGGCGAGGTCGCAGGCCGCCTCCACGGCCGACCACGAGCCGGGGGACCCGTCGGAGGCGGCGAGGACGTTCTCGGGGAACTCGTCGCCGTCGGCGTTGCGCCGCGCGACCAGGAGCGGGGTCTCGGTCCGGTGGGCGACCTGGGTCGCGGTGCTGCCGAGCATGATCCCGCCCAGCCGCGAGCCGCCGTGACAGCCGATCACGACCAGTTCGTGGTCTTCGGCCTGGCTCAGGATCGTGTCGCTGACCGACTCGCCGGTGAGCAGCAGGCTGCTCGCCTCGGCCCCGGTCGCCCGAGCGGCGGCGACGGCCTCGTCGAGCGCCTCGCGGCCGCGAGCGTCGCTCAGCTCCGCCTGGGCGACGAGCCCGGTGCCGCGGTCCTGGGCCACGGCGAGGAAACTGAGGCTCGCGCCGCGGCCCCCGAGCCGAATCGCTTGGGACACCGCCTCGGCGCTGCCCCGGCTGCCGTCGACCCCGCAGAGGATGCTCGCGAACGGTGGAGGCCCGGCTCCGTCCATGTCCTCAAGCTACGAACGGGCTACCGGGGCGCCATCGGTGGAAGGCCACAGGTGGCGAGGGGGTATCCCCCGGAGCGCGGCCGTCCGCGAGCGCATAGGCTTGGCGCCATGGATCGAAACGTGAGACGGGAACATCTTGAGCGCCTGCTCGACGAAGTGAGCCAGCAGCGCAAAGTGGACGTCGACCAGCTGCTGATGGAGCTGGTCCACTTCGTGATCGAGCTCGACGACGAGCTCCGCGGACTCGAAGCGCGGGTCGGCGAGGAACCGTAGGGGGCGCTGACCCGCCACCGGCAGAGTCCCTGCGGGGTTCTACGGATGCCCGCCCCGAGGGCCCCGCGTAACCTCGCCGGAGAGTGAGGGACGAGGGGAGGAACGCAGGCGCGACGCGCGAGTGGGCGGTCGAGATCCCGGCCGGTCAGGTGGGGCTCCAGGGGGACCTGGCGCTGCCTGCGGAACCCGCTGGCCTGGTGATCTTCGCCCACGGCAGCGGCTCTTCCCGCCGCAGCCCGCGCAACCGCAAGGTCGCCGCGGCCCTGCACGAGCGGGGTCTCGCCACCCTGCTCTTCGACCTGCTCAGCGAGGACGAGGCCGAGCGCCGAGGCAACGTGTTCGACATCGAGCTGCTGAGCGGTCGTCTGGTGGCCGCCACCCGGTGGGCGGAGGAGGAGTCCGCAACAGCGGGGCTCGCGAAGGGTTATTTCGGTGCCTCCACCGGAGCTGCCGCCGCGCTCTGCGCCGCAGCCCAGCTGGGCGACGGCATCGGCGCGGTGGTCAGCCGGGGGGGCCGCCCGGACCTCGCCGGCGACTTCCTGCCCCGTGTGGTGGCCCCGACCCTGCTGATCGTCGGCGGCGCCGATCGCACCGTCCTCGCCCTCAACGAAGCGGCGGCGCTGCGGCTCTCCTGCCCGAGGCACATCGCCGTCGTCCCGGGAGCGACCCATCTCTTCGAAGAGCCCGGCGCCCTTGAGCGGGTGGTCGAGCTCGCCGGCGACTGGTTCGCCCAGCACCTGCCGGCGCGCAGCCGGTCCGGCGCCGCCGCCTAGCTCTTCGCCTCGGGCCCGAACTTCTGCCGGGCGGCGGCGAACGCCGCGAGCCGGTCGTCGACCAGCCGGTGCACGGACCCCTCCTCGTAGGCGCCGTCGGCGCCGCGGCGGCCCGCCGGCGCGCCGCTCAGCAGTTCGATCCCCTGGTCGACGTCGTCGATCGCCCAGACGTGGAAGCGGCCGGCGGCCACGGCCTCGACGACCTCGTGCCGCAGCATCAGGCTGCGCAGGCTGGCGCGCGGGATCAGGACCCCCTGCTCGCCGTCGAGGCCCGACTGCTCGCAGACCGCGAAGAACCCCTCGATCTTGGCGTTGACGGCGCCGATCGCCTGCATCCGCCCGTGCTGGTTGACCGAACCGGTGACCGCGACGCCCTGGCGCAGCGGCAGCTCCGCCAGCGCCGAGAGCAGCGCGAACAGCTCGGCCGCCGAGGCCGAGTCGCCCTCGACCAGCCCGTAGGACTGCTCGAAGACCAGGCTGGCGGCAAGGGCCAGGGGCTGCTCGCCGCCATAGCGCTCGCGCAGGTAGCCGGAGAGGATGAGGAAGCCCTTGTCGTGGATCGGGCCGCTCAGCTCCGTCTCGCGGTCGATGTTCAGGACCTCGCCCTCGCCGATCGAGACCGTCGCCGTGATCCGCGACGGGCGCCCGAACTCGTAGTCGCCGAGGGCGGCGACGGAGAGGCCGTTGACCTGCCCGGTCCTGGCGCCGGCGAGGTCGACCATCACCACCCCCTCGGCGATCGCCTCGCGCACCTTCTCCTCGACCAGGTTCGAGCGGTAGATCCGCTCGTCGATCGCGCGCTCGACGTGCTCGGCGCCAACCAGGGGCCGATCGGCGGCCGCCGCCCAATGGCTCGATTCGGCGACGACCTCGGCGATCTCGAGGAAGCGAGCCGAGAGCCGGCCCTGGTGCTCGCGGAGGCGGGCGCCGTGCTCGACGACGCGGGCGACCGCCTCGCGGTCGAAGTGCAGCAGGTCGCGGTCGCGGACCTGCCGGGCGACGAAACCCGCGTACTGCTCGGCCTGCTCCTCCTCCCAGGGCATCTCGATGTCGAAGTCGGCCCGCACCTTGAACAGCTTGCGGACGTCGTCGTCGAGGCCGTAGAGGAGCGCGTAGAGCTCGGCGGAGCCGATCAGAACCACCTTCACGTCGAGGTCGATCGGCTCCGGCTCCAGGGTCTCGGTCGGGAACAGGGTCAGCTGGGCGCCGAAGTTCTCGACCTTGATCTGACGCGAGCGCAGCGTCTCCTTCAGCTTCTGCCAGACGAACGGCTGCGTCAGGACCTGGGCGACGTCGAGCACCAGGTAGCCGCCGTTGGCCCGGTGCAGGGCGCCGGGCCGGATCCGGCGGTGGTCGGTGGTCACCGCCCCCAGCGTCGCCTCGTAGTCGAGGCGGCCGAAGAGGTTGTAGTAGGAGGGGCTCGGCTCGAACACGACCGGGGCGCCCCCATCGTCGCCGCGCCCGATCAGGAGGTTCGGCTCGTACCGGGCGAAGAACCGCTCGGCGGCGCGGCGGGCGGAGGCCGCCATCGGTTCCGGCAGCTGCTCGCTCTCGGGGGCGCGGAAGCGGTCGAGGTTCTCGACCACGTCGTCGGGCAGCCGCTCGAGCCAGGCGACGACCTCGGGGAGGTCGGCGAAGCTGGAGCGGAGGTCGTCGACCAGGTGGCCGATCGCGAATTCGGACACCTCGCGGTCGAGGTCCGCGATCCTGCTGCGCCCCTCGCGCTGGATGTCGGCAAGGCGGCTGATCGTCGCCGGCAGCTTCGCCTGCACCTCTTCGGTGTGGGTGATGATCTCGCGGCGCTCCTCCTCGGACAGGTGCTGGAACTGCTCCGGCCCGATCGGGCGGCCGTGGGTGACCGGGATCGTCGCCAGCCCGGCCGGCGTCAGCTCGACGACTAGGTCGCGCTCGCGGGCGAACTCGCGCAGTGGGGCCAGCGCTTCCTCGCCGCGCTTCTCGAGCTCCTCGGCGAGCTCGCGGCGGCGCACCTGGTACTGCTCGCTCTCGAAGGCGTCGGCGATCCGCGAGCGGGCCTCGTCGACGAAGTGGGACATTTCGCGGACCAGGACCTCGCCCTGGCCCGCCGGAAGCGGCACCGCCCGCGGCTTGTCCGGCGCCGAGAAGTCGAAGAGATACGCCCAGTCCCCGGGTGTCGGGCGGTCCCCGGCACGCTCCCGCAGCAGCCGCAGCAGCGTCGTCCGCTTGCCGGTGCCGACCGGCCCCGTGGCGAAGACGTGGTAGCCGTCGGCCCCCATCTCGAGCCCGAACTCCAGCGCGCGCAGCGCCCGCGGCTGGCCGATCGTGGCCGTCAGCGACTCGACCTCCTCGGTCGTCTCGAAGGCGAACGCCGCCGGATCGCAGCGTCGGCGCAGCTGGTCCGGGGTGAGCTCGGCGAGGTCCATCGACTCCGGAAGTCTCTCGCAGTCGGCTCCCGTTTTCAGTACCTGAGCAGCGCCGCGATACCGTCCGGCGCATCGAGCCGCTCGGGCGGGACGACGACGACGTCGGCAGCCTGCGCCAATGCGCCTTCGACCGCCCGCTCCACCCGCTCCGATCGAGATCCGGCGGCGACCAGCAGGACCTCGATTCGCCGCTCGCCCGCGGCCCGCAGCACGCCCTCCTCGCCGGCCACGGCGCCTCCGCCGCTCCCGAGGTCCTGATCGAGGCGTGCAAGCAGCGCGCCCGCCCGCAGCTCGCGCTGCTCGGCGATCAGCTCCGCGCAGCGGTCGAGGACCTCGTCGGGCTCGGCGTCGCCGACGTCGACCGCAACGTGGCCGGCGAGACGCTCGCGCAGGTATGGATGCAGGGAGTCCTCGACGACCGGCCAGAGCTCGGCCGGCGCGACCACGGCGAGGTGGTCGATGGGCCGGCGCTCGTGCAGCCTCTCGGTCAGCTCGCAGACGCGGCGCACGTGGTCCCTGGTTTCCTTCTCGATCCCTCGCTGGTAGCGCGCCTGCGACCAGCCGCCCTGCGCGTGCCACCGGTGGACCTCGTCCTCCACCTCGGCGACCTCGATCAGGCCCAGCTCGGTGCCGCGGAAGACCCGTCCGTGTTGGCGGTCGACGACGATCGCGGCCCAGGCCGGCCCCGGCAGCGCCTCGACCAGCGGCTCGAGCGCGGCGCCGGGCCGGAACGAGGCGGCGAGGTCGAAGCCCGGAGGGCGCCGCAGCGCGTAGGCGCGGAGCTCGCCGTGCTCGGGGCAGATCACGCCGACCCCGTGGACCGCGGGGTCGGTGATCGCCGCGCCGTCGAGCGCCGAGTGGACCCGCGAAAGGCAGGCATCGAGGGCGGCGGTGTCTCCGTTCGACGCCTCGACTCGAAGCTTCTCTTCCGCCGCGGTGAGGCGGGACACGAGTTCCTCGCCGCGGCTGCGGCCGGTCGGCGCCTGCGGCTGGTCCAGCCCGACGTAGAGGCTGAGCACGCGCTCTCCCTCTTCCCCGAGCCCGCTCAGCGCCCGCAGGTCGTCGCGCTCGACCTCGCGTAGATCGGGCATCCCTCAGCCTCCTTTCCGTTCGGCCAGCGCCCAGAGCCAGCCCATGCCGACGTTCACCTGTTCGACCGCCCCGGGCACCCGCCCCAGGCCCGCTTCGACGGCGGTGACGGCCGTCTCGCAGCGGCGTTCCGCCCAGGCGGGCAGCGATTCCGCTATCCGCCCGTGCGCCCGCCGCAACCCCTTCACGCCGGCGCGGGCGCGCGAGACCCCGAAGCGCAGCCGGCGGACGTCGGCCGCGCTCCCCTTCCACGCTTTCGTGAAGGTGCGCCCGAGGCTCGCGAGCAGCGTGTCGGCTCGGACCAGGGTGCGGTCGAGCCGCGCCAGAGCCGGGGCGTCGACCCGCTCGACGAGCTGCCCCAGCGTGCTCCAGTCGGCGGCGGCTTCCTCGGTGCTCCCGCGCCCTTCGGCGGCCTCGGCCAGGTTGCAGACGACTTCGGAGGAGAGCAGCCCTTCGCCGACGGCGACGGGCGCCTCTTCGATCGCGGCACGCAGCGCGCCGTCGACCTGCAGGAGGCTGTGGCGATACGGGCTTGGCCCCGCCGCGGCAGCCGTGGCCGGCGCCGTCGCGGCGGCGAGGAGCGCAAGCATCGTCGCGGCCGTGGCTCGGCGCATGCGAGGAAGGTAGGCGCGGGCGCGCCGCGAGGCCAGGGGGAGTCCCCGACGCCGTGGCGTGGCGAACTACCGAAGGCGGGATCACCCTGATCGGGCGATGCGGGCGCCGGTCGCCCGGCCTACGGTCGGCGCGGACAACCTGCCTCCTGCGCTTGTCGTGCTCGCGAGCCGATCGACAGACCAGCTCGCTTCCCGGCGTCACCGACCCCCGACGCCGGGGGCCTCCCACCGGGGCTGAGTGCGACGCCTAGGGACGGGCGGGGCCCGCCCCGGGTCCCGCCCCGTCCCGGGCCTTCGCCACCAGGCCGGCGGCCCTCGCCCGGTCGACCGCGTCGCGGCGCGAGGAGACTCCCAGCTTCCGGTAGGCGGACCTCGCCTGAGTCTTGACCGTATTCGGCGAGACGATCAGCTCGGCGGCGATCTGGGGGAAGGAGAGGTGGGTCGGGAGCAGGCGAAGCACGCGCAGCTCGGCCGGGGTCA
>JBLNAC010000123.1:0-6629 GCA_050259155.1 Syntrophothermus sp. | reverse complement strand
AGGTCGTCGGGCTGGATCGACTCGATCCCCCCGTACTTGACCTGGGCGAGCTCGACGGGGGTGTGGAAGGCGAGCCGGGCGAGGATCGCCATCTTCGCCGCCGCGTCGGCGCCGCTGACGTCGTCGCTGGGGTCAGCCTCGGCGTAGCCGAGGCGCTGCGCCTCCCTCAGCACCTCCTCGTAGCCGGCGCCGCTCTTCGCCATCTCGGTGAGGATGAAGTTGGTCGTGCCGTTGACGATCCCGTAGACCTTCTCGATCCGCGTCACCCCGAAGCTCTCCTGGATCGTGCGCACGATCGGGATCACCGCCCCGACCGCGGCCTCGAAGCGCAGCTGCACGCCGGCCTCGCGAGCGACCCCGAACAGCTCATCCCCGTACTGGGCGAGCAGCTGCTTGTTGGCGGTGACGACCGGCCGGCCCCGCCGCATCGCCTCGAGCACGTAGCGGCGGGCCGGGTCGGTTCCCCCCATCAGCTCGACGATCAGGTCCGAGCGCTCGAGGATCTCGGCGAAGTCCCCGTCGGAGCGGGTGAGGACTCCGGCGATCTCGGGCCGGCGCCCTGTCGCGGCCTCGACCGCGGCGGCCCGCTCGGCGAGCAGGTCGGCGAAGGCAGCGCCGACGTTGCCGCGCCCCAGCAGCCCGATGCGGACCGGTTTGGGATCCGCGTCAGACATCGCGGGCCGTGAGGTCCTCGTAGGTCTCGCGGCGGACGACGAGGCGCGCCTCTCCCCCGCCGCAGAAGACGACCGGCGGCCGCGGCACGCCGTTGTAGTTGCTCGCCATCGCGTAACCGTATGCGCCGGTGGCGGGCGTGACCAGGACGTCGCCCACCGCCGGCGCCGCGAGGGCGGCGTCGCGGACGATGACGTCGCCCGACTCGCAGTGCATGCCGGCGACGGTGACCAGGGTGTCGGGCGAGGCGCCGGCGCGGTCGGCGATCAGCGCCTCGTAGCGGGAGCCGTAGAGCATCGGCCGCAGGTTGTCCGACATGCCGCCGTCGACGGCGACGTAGGTGCGGATCCCGGGGATCTCCTTCACCGTGCCGATCCGGTAGACGGTGACGCCGCCGTTGGCCACCAGCGAGCGGCCGGGCTCGACCAGGATCCGGACCCCGGGCCCGAACACCTCGGCGACTCCACGGACCTTGACGTCGACGTAGGCGTCGATCGAGGGCGGCTCGTCCTCGCTGGTGTAGGCGACGCCGAGGCCGCCGCCGACGTTGACGACGCGGCACCAGTCGCCCGCCAGCTCGCCGAGAGCCCGGATCGCGAGCGTGTAGGGCTCGAGCTCGAAGATCTGGGAGCCGATGTGGGCATGCAGCCCGACCAGCTCGAGCCGGTCGGAGGCGAGCACCCGCTCGACCGCCCGCGCCGCCAGCCCGTCCTCCATCCCGAAGCCGAACTTGGAGTCCAGCTGGCCGGTGGTCACGTAGTCGTGGGTGGAGGGGCTGATCCCGGGCGTGACCCGGATCAGGACCCGCTGCGGGCGATCGAGCAGGCGCTCGCAGCGGTCGATCTCGTCGAAGGAGTCGAGGATCAGGTGGCGGATCCCCGCGCGGGCCGCGAACAGGATCTCCTCGTCGGTCTTGTTGTTGCCGTGCATGTGGATCCGGTCGGGGTCGAACCCGGCGCGCAGCGCCATGTGCAGCTCGCCGCCCGAGGCGACGTCGACCGAGAGCCCCTCCTCGGCGAATAGCCGGTAGGCGGCGGTGCAGGGCAGCGCCTTGCTGGCGAAGAGGACTTCGTAGTCGCCGTGCCGGCGGTCGAACGCCTCGCGGAAGGCGCGGGCGCGGGCGCGCAGGTCGTCCTCGACGTAGACGTAGGCCGGGGTGCCGAACTCGGCGGCCAGCTCGACGGCGTCGCAGCCGCCCAGCTCGAGATGACCGCGTGCGTTGACGCGGCTGCCGGCGGGAAGGACCGCCGAGCCCTCGATCGGGTCGCCACTGGCGAGGGACCCAGCCTTTTCTCGCTCGGCCATCGGACCGGCATTGTGACGATTGGGGCGCCGCCGGGGTCTCGCCGCCCGCCGCGGGCTCAGCGCCCGCCGCCGAGAGCTCCGCCGACCGCGCCGACGGCTTCGTCGACGACGTGGCCCGCGGCCGATTCCGGGCCGGCGACGCCTTCGACGGCCCCTTCGGCGACGCCGGGGGCGCCGGTTTCCCGCACGACGCCCCCCGAGGCCGCTTCGTCGACGCCGGCGACGGCCTGGCCCACCGTTTCGGTCAGCCGCCCCGAGGTCGTGGAGGCGGGGCCGGGCCCCGACCCCGAGCCTCCGGGGGAGACGTGGGCCGGGGAGCCGCCGGGCTCGGAGGGTGAGGACGCCGGCGGCGAGCCGCTGCCTCCCTTGCCCGCCCCGCCCGGGGCGGGTCCGGCCCCGCTCTGGGCCTGGACGGCGCCCGCGAGGAGCCGTCGATTGCCGGCGCGGGGCGCGCCGGCGCCTGCCGCCCCGCCCGCGCCTGTCGCCCCGGCCACGCCGGTCGCGTTCGGCGTGCCCGCGCGGGCGGGGGACGCGGGAGCCCCTCCGCCGCCCGACGCCCGCGACCCGCCGCCGCTCTGCCCCAGGCCGGAGACCGGCCAGCCCTCGAAGACCTGCGCCGAGACGAGCAGGACGAAGACGACGATGGCGACCGCGATCAAACCCGCCCCCGAGACCGCGCTCACCAGGTAGGTGTGCGCCTGCCGGATCATTCCCTGATTGCTAAAGGTAGCCCATCGGATCCGTCACCTGGCCGTATACCCGGACCTCGAAGTGGAGGTGGGGCCCGAGGCAGTAGCCGGTGCAGCCGGTGTAGCCGATGACCTCCCCCTGGCTGACCGAGTCGCCGAGGGAGACGGCGAAGGAGCTCTGGTGCGCGTAGCAGGTCGACAGCCCACCGCCGTGGTCGATGCAGGTGTAGTTGCCGTAGCCGCCGCTTTCGGCCTCCGACTGCTGGAGCGCGACGGTGCCGGCGGCGGCGGCGCGGATCGGCGTGCCTTCGGGCACCGCGATGTCGACGCCCGGGTGGTACTCGTAGCTGCCGCCGATCGAGCGCGGGCCGAAGCCGGAGACGATCGGCCCGTCGACGGGCCAGATCATGCCCCCGCTCCCTTCCTGGATCGGGCCCGCGGGCAGCGGCGTGGCGCCGGTTTCGGCGAGCTGGGCGGCGATCTCGGCCTGGATCGCGCTGACCGAGCCGTCGAGCCTTTCCTCGTGTTCGGTGATCCGCGTCAGCGCCGCTTCGCGCCGCGCGCGGACCGACGCCAGCGCCCGCCGGCGGCCCGCCAGCTGGACCCGGGCGCCCGCCAGAGCCGACTCCTGCGCGGCGATCGCGTCGCGCGCCGATTCGATCCGCAGCTTCGAGGCGCGGCGCCGCTCGACGATGCGCCGCACCTGATCGCGCAGGGTGCGGACGCGGGCCGCGACCGCCTCGTCCATGCCGTGCAGGCGGTTCAGGTATTCGGTCCTGGCGGCCAGCTCGCCGACGTCGCCGGATGCGACGAGCACGCTGAGGAGGTCGGGATCGCCGGCCTCGTAGATCGCGACAAGCCGCTGGCGCAGCGCCGTCAGGGCCCGCTGCAGGCGGCCGCGGGCGCGGTCGAGCCGGCGCTCGGCGCCGCGGAGGAAGGCGGCCGCTTCGTCGAGCTCGACCTGCTTGGCAGCGAGCCGGGCCCGGACCGCGGCCTCGCGGGTTCGGATCGCCGCGACCTGGTCGATCAGCCGTTCGATCCGGGCCCTGTCACGCGAGATCGTCGTGGTCAGCACGCCCTTGCGTTCGCGCACCTGTTCCAGCCTCGATTCCTTCGCTTCCAGCTGTGAGCGAAGGTCTTCGGCGGGGGCCACGGCAGGCGCGGCGAGCATGGCTGCGAGAACCGCGGCGAGGGCGACGGCCGCCGCCGCGGCGAGAGGAGTCCTGCGCATCGCAGCGAGGCTAGCCAAGCCGGATTTCGGGTCCGCCGGCCGCCGCGGCGCTGCAACCCCGGTTGCGCCCGCGGCGCGCTAGGCCGGGCCGGACGGGACGTTCTCGACCCGCAGCAGGCCGCCCTCGGCCTCCTCCTCCATCTGCAGCGTCGTGTGCTCGATGCCGAAGCGCTCGCGGAGGGTCAGCTCCAGCCGCCGGCGGATCAGGTCGCGGTCGGCGCCGTTGGCGACGACGACGTGCGCGGCGACCGCGCCGAACCCGGCGGTCACCGTCCAGACGTGAAGGTCGTGGACCGAGCGGACCCCGGCCTCGGCGCAGAGCGCCGCGCCCATCCCCTCGACGTCGACGCCGGCGGGGGCCGCCTCCATCAGCACGTCGATCGGCTCCTTGATCAGGCGCCACGAGGAGGCCAGGACGAGCGCCGCGATCAGGAGGCTCACGATCGGATCGACGACCGGCGAGCCGCCGGCGAGGACGACGGCGCCGGCGACGATCACGCCGATCGAGCCGAGCGCGTCGGCGGCCGAGTGGCGGAGCGCCCCCTCGAGGTTGATGTCCACCCGCTGGCCGCCGGCGAGGACGACGGTGGCGGCGACGTTCCCACCGAGCCCGAGGAGCCCGAGCGCAAGGACCCCGGCGCCGTCGATCGAAGGCGGCTCGGAGAGGCGCCCGACCGCCTCGACCGCGATCGCGACGCCGACCGCGACGAGGAGCAGCCCGTTGACCAGCGCGGCCAGGACCTCGGAGCGCTGGTACCCGAACGTGCGCCGGCCCGCCGCAGGCATCGACGCTAGCCGCGCCGCGAACAGCGCCAGCCCCAGCGAGCCGACGTCGGACAGGAGGTGGCCGGCGTCGGCGAGGACAGCCAGCGAGCCGGTGAGGAAGCCGCCCACCGCCTCGGCGAGGAGCATCGCGCCGTTGATCGCCAGCGCGATCCGCATCCGGCGGCTGCTGTCCGCCCGCCGCACCTCGAGCGGGTGCCGCCGCCCGGGCGCATGGCTGTGACCGTGCGGGCCGTGCATGGCCCGAGGATAAGGTCAGGCGGCGACCGGCTCCTTCGCCTCCTCCATCGCCCGCGCCGCGACCTCGGCGCCGTATTCGAAGCGCTCCGCGTACTCGCGCGCCTGCATGCGGGAGACGACCATCCGCTGGATCTCCGCCGTCCCCTCGAACAGCTGGTAGATCTTGGCGTCGCGGAACCACTTCTCCAGGGGGCAGTCGGTGTCCCAGGCGTAGGGGCCGACGAGGTCCATCAGGGTCGTCGTCGCCCACATCGTCACGTCGCCGGCCTTGAGCTTGGACATCGAGCCCTGGCCGCCGGTCATCGGGATCCCGTTCCGCCCCATCCAGCCGGCCCGCTGGACCAGCAGCCGGGCGGCCTCGATCTCGGTCGCGACGTCGGCCAGCGTCTGCTGTATCCGCTGCGCCTTCATCAGCGGCGCCCCGCCTTCGGAGCGGCCGTCGAGGTACTCCAGGGTCCACTCGTACGCGGCCTGGGCGATCCCCAGCGCCGAGGCGCCGACGACCGGGCGGGTGATCTCGAAGGTCGCCAGCGCGTCGGCCGAGCGCGAGCTCTGCCCGGCCCGCGCCCGCTCCAGCTTCTTCTGCAGCTTCTCCTCGCCGCCGAGCAGGTTCTCGGCCGGGATCCGGCAATCCTCGAGCACCACCTCGGCGGTGTGGGAGGCGCGGATCCCGAGCTTGGTCTCCTTCTTGCCCTGGCTCAGCCCCGGCGTGCCCTTCTCGATCACGAAGGAGGCCTGGCCGCGGGTCCCGAGCTCGGGGTCGACGGTGGCGACGACGACGTGGACGTCGGCGATGCCGCCGTTGGTGATGAAGACCTTGGTGCCGTTCAGGACCCATTCGTCGCCGTCGCGCCTGGCGGTCGTCTTCAGGCTCTTGACGTCCGAGCCCGCCTGCGGCTCGGTCACCGCGTAGGCGCCGAGCTTGACCTCGTCGCCGGCCCCGAAGCACTCTGGCACCCAGCGGGCGATCTGGTCCGGCGTGCCGCTGGCCGCGATCCCGGCCGCGGCGAGGCCCGAGCCGCCGATCGCGAGCGCGATCCCGGCGCAGCCCCAGTGCATCTCTTCGGCCGAGATCAGGTGCATCTGGCCCTCCGGGTCCGAGGCGGAGCGCTGGAGCGCCTCGAGGCCCTGCAGGCCCTGGCGGCGCGCCTCCCGGATCACCTCCCAGGGGGTGCTCTCCTCTTCGTCGTGCCTGCGCGCGACCGGGCGGATCACGTCCTGCGAGAACTTGCGGCAGCGAGCCTTGAACTCGATCTGCTCGTCGTTGAGTTCGAAATTCATCAGGGGGGCCTTTCGGGGCTTGGGATGCCGATTGACTGGTCAGTCAGCCAGTTTTCGAACTGTACCGGACCCGGCGGCGATCGCGACAGGCGCCGGTGTAGCGTTGGCCGGGTGAAACGCGACCGGCCGATCAACGCCGACCTGCCGGAGCCGACCGCCGAGCCCGCGCCGGAGAAGGCGGCCGCCGCGCCCGCCGAGGGCCCGCCGGACGCGGAGGCCGCAACCGAGCCGGAGCAGCGGGCCGCACGCCCGGCCCCGCGTCCGCCCACGCGGGCGCGGCCCGAGCCGCCGGGGCCACCCGCGCCCCCGGCCGAGCCGACACCCCGGAGCGCCCCGCCGCCGCCCCCGCGCGGCCCCCGGCGTCGCCGGGGGCCGAAGCCGCTGACGCCGAAGCGGCTGGTCGCCCTGGTGCTGATCGCGATCGGCTT
>JBLNAC010000122.1:0-2677 GCA_050259155.1 Syntrophothermus sp. | reverse complement strand
GCCGGCGGACCGCACTCCAGCCGAGGCCGGGTCGGTAGAGCCAGTAGGTGATCTCGATCGGGCCGCCGCGCCGGCGCCGGTCGTCGACCGCGGTGAAGGCGGTGGTGCGCCGGCCTGAGGCGGTCATGTGGGAGCCGGCCGCGACAGCGCAACTGGGGCGGCGGCAGCGGCGGAAATCGACTGGGACCAGCGGCATCCCTTCGGGCCCCGCAACGGCGGTCGGCGCTGGGGCGAGCGCTCGCACCAGCCGCGCGAGCGGCCAGCCGTAGGCCGGGACCAGCGCGTGGTGGCGACAGGCGTCGGGCAGGAGCGGGCCGCAGACCAGTCGCCGACCCAGCGCCGCCGCCAGGCCGCGACCGGCGTCGACCTCGCCACCGGAGGAGACCGCCGCGACCGCGGCGACGAGCACCAGCGCGATCAGCGCCGTCAGCCCCGCCGCCTCCACGCTCGCGCCGCCTCGCTCGCCGCCCGCTCCCGCCATGGGCAGACGGTAGGCCGCGCGAGCGCGCCGGCGGCGCGCACCCCGTGTCGATTTCGCCCCGGCGAGGCGGCGGGTCTGCTTACATGGTGGTCGATGGAGGGCAGCCCCTTCAACCTGTTCGGCGACCCCGAGGAGTTCCGCGCCCGGATGGAGGAACTCTCGGAGCAGATGCAGTCGTCCCAGCGCGTCGCCTGGGCCGACAACGCGATCAAGCTCGCGGTCGAGATGACCGTCGCCTCGATCGGGCGCCTGGACCTGAAGGGCGGTCCCGACGAGCAGGCGATGCAGGTGCGCGACGCGATCCGCGTCCTCTTCCCCGAGGCCGTCACCCTCGTCCGCGAGGCGAGGGAAGGTCTGGCCTAGCAGCGACGCTCAGAGCAGCTCGAGCCGCAGGGCGACGATCGCCCCGCGACCGAAGATGCCGCCGGCGAGCTCGACCGGCAGCGCGATGGCCAGCGCCGGCAGCGCGCCGATCACGCTGACGAGGACGTCGATGGTCCGCTTCCAGGCGGCGTCGGCGGGGGCGGCGCCGGCCCGCCCGAAGGCCCCGAGGACGACGTTGTGGCCGAACGTGACGCTGTTGAGGAGGGTCTGCCAGGTCGCCGCCAGGCTCGACAGCGGCTGCCAGCGCACGCGCCGAACGACCTGGTCGCGCCGGGCCACCAGGCGCCGCACCGCCTCGACCGTGAACAGGTACCGGGCGCCGGGCTCGAGGCCCGCCCAGCCGGCGCTTCCCAGCGCGCACGCGTAGCTGGCGCGGTTGGCGAAGCGGGGGCCGCGCCGGCCGCCGGTAAGGCGGTCGAGCGCGCGCAGGGCCTGCTCGGAATCGGCGCCGGCTCCGACGACTCCCAGGCCGCAGCTCTCGCAGCGGCTGACGGGGCCCGCGAGCCCCTCCTGCTCGGCGAGCCAGCCGAAGAGCGGCTCCCCGCAGGCCGGGCAGGGCGGGTTTTCGGCGCTCGCGCCGGCCTCCAGGGGAACGACGTGGGTGGGCGGCGCGTCAGTCATGGGGGCTCACGCTAGGTAGCGTACGCGCATGCGGCTTGGCGAGATCATGACCGCCGGCGTCGTCACGGCGGCTCCCGAGACCAGCGTCGGCGAGGTCGCCCGGCTGATGGCCGAGAACCGGGTGGGCTCGGTCGTGCTGGTCGATCCGGCCGGCAGCCCGGTCGCGATCGTCACCGACAGGGACCTCGCGGTGCGGGTCCTGGCCGCCGGCGTCCCGCCCGACTCGCCGGTGGCCGACCATTCCTCGCAGCCGCTGGTCAGCGGACACCCGGAGATGGAGCTGACCGAGGCGGCGGCCGTGATGGTGCAGCACCGGGTGCGCCGCCTGGTCGTCGTCACTGCGGATAGGCTGGCCGGCATCGCCACCCTCGACGACATCGCGATCCGCAGCGGCGATCTCGAGCTGGCGCAGAGGATGACCCAGGACGTGATCGAAGGGGCGCTGCCCCAGTTCTACTTCCACGAGAGGGGCTGAGGTGGGCCGGACCCGGAGCCAGATACTCCAGTGGGAGTCGAAGTGGTCGGTGCCGACCGGGCTCGCGACCTTCGCCTGCGTGATCCTGGTCATCGCCGCGGCCGTGGTGATCAGCAGCGTCAGCGGCAGCGGCGAAGCCGGGATCCTCACCGCGGCGCACGAACACTCCTCCGACATCACCGCCTCCGCCGTCCTCGAGGGGATCGGCTTCGCGCTGATGGCCGCCCCCCTGTATTTCCTCTTTCGGGCGGCCTCCTCGCGCAGCGACCGGATGCGCCGTCAGCTTGTCGGCCTGGTGATCATCGCCCCGCTCTTCTTCGCGCTCTCCACCGTCCTCAACGCCGCGGCGACCAACGAAGCCGCCGACCAGTTCGCCGCGGGCGAAGCGAAGTCGACCCTGTCGGTCGCCGAAGCGAGCAAGGAATGCACGGAAGAACGAAAGGAAGAAGGCGCCAAGGAATTCGCCGAAAGCCACGAAGCGAGCGGAAAGACGCCTCAGCAGGACTGCGTCGACACCAAGCGCGCGGACGACGAAGCCGAAAACGCGCTCACCGACGCCAGTCTGCGCGGCGCGGCGACCGGGTTCGGCCTCGCGGGCCGCCTCGGGCTGGCCGTCGCCCTCTTCTACAGCTGCCTCTACGGGATGCGCACCGGCCTCCTCTCGCGCTTCTGGGGCTCGCTCGGGATGGCGCTCGGAGTTGCCGCCCTGCTGCTGC
>JBLNAC010000121.1:0-8781 GCA_050259155.1 Syntrophothermus sp. | reverse complement strand
CGTGCCTCTGCCAGGACGACGGCGGCGTCCTCGACGACCTCTTCGCCTACCGGCTCGGCGGCGATCGCTACCTGATCGTCACCAACGCCGCCAACCACGAGTCGGATCTCGCCTGGCTCGGCTCCCACTGCCGCGATCTCGACGTCGCGGTCCGCGACGTCGCCGATCGCTACGCGATGCTCGCCGTGCAGGGGCCGCACGCGCGGGGGACCCTGACCAGGGCACTCGGCATCGAGCTGCCGCCACGCCTGCGCGTCGCCGCCGCCCAGGTCGGCGGCCGCCCGGCGCTGATCTGCGGCACCGGCTACACCGGCGAGGACGGGGTCGAGATGCTGATCGACCCCGAGGTCGCCGTCGCGGTCTGGAAGGAGCTCCTCGACGCCGGCGTCGTGCCCTGCGGGCTCGGCGCCCGCGACACGCTCCGGCTGGAGGTCTGCTATCCGCTGCACGGCAACGAGCTGACCCTGCGCCGCAATCCAGCCGAGGCGGGGCTCGGCTGGTGCTGCAGGGAGGAGACCGGGTTCATCGGCTGGGAGGCTGTCGCCACGGCCCGCGCGGAGGGGACCGCCGAGAGGCTGGCGCCGTTCGTGATCGAGGGCCCCGGGATCCCGCGGCAGGGGAACGCGGTGCTCTTCGACGGCGAGGAGGCCGGGGTGGTGACCAGCGGCACCTTCTCGCCCTCGCTCGAGGTCGGCGCGGGGATGGCCTACGTCCGCTCCCAGCTCGCCGAGCCGGGGACGCCCATCGAGATCGACGTGCGCGGCAAGCGCCGCGCCGCCCGGATAGGTTCCAAACCTCTCTACAGAAGGAGCTGAGCCTTGGCCGACGCAACCTACCCCGACGACCTCCGCTACCACGACCAGCACGACTGGGCCCGGATCGAGGGCGAGGAGGCCGTTTTCGGCATCACCTGGTACGCCCAGGACTCGCTCGGCGAGGTCGTCTTCTACGACCCGCCCGAGGTCGGCGGCGAGGTCCAGAAAGACGCCTCCTACGCCGAGGTCGAGTCGGTGAAGGCGGTCTCCGACGTGATCGCGCCGATGTCGGGCGAGATCGTCGCCGTCAACGAGCAGCTGGCAGAGGCGCCGGAGAGGATCAACGAGGATCCCTACGGCGACGGCTGGCTGATCCGGGTCCGCCTGACCGCTCCCGGGGAGGCGGGGTCGCTGCTCGACTCCGCCGAATATCGCAAGTTGCTCGATGGCTAGGTCGGAAGCCCGGCCACCGGGTTCCCTAGCCTTACGGGCGTGACCCGCTACACGTCAGCCACTCCCGCCGACCGGGCCGAGATGCTGGCGGCGATCGGCGTCGGCTCCACCGCCGACCTCTTCCAGCAGATCCCCGAGCCGCTCCGCCTCGGCCGGCCGCTGAGCCTTCCCGACGGCCTCAGCGAGGCCGAGGTCCACGAGCGCCTGGCGGCGCTGGCGGCGCGCAACGAGGACGCCGAATCGCAGGTCTGCTTCGTCGGCGCCGGCATGTACGACCATTACGTCCCCGCGATCGTCGACGCGATCACCTCGCGCTCGGAGTTCCTGACGCCGTACACCCCGTACCAGCCCGAGATCTCGCAGGGCGGGCTGCAGGTGATGTTCGAGTTCCAGACCGCGATGTCGGAGCTGACCGGCCTGCCCGTCTCCAACGCCGGCCTCTACGAGGGGCCCTCGTCGGTCGCCTCCGCGGCCTACCTGGCGCTGGGGGCGACCGGGCGGCGCCGGCTGGTCGTCTCCCGCGGCGTCCACCCCCACAGCCGCGAGACGCTGCGGACCTATTCCGCCGGGTTCGGCTCGGAGGTCGTCGAGGTCGGGCTCGTCGACGGGCTCACCGACGCCGCCGCCCTCGCCGACGCGGTGGACGAGGAGACCGCAGCGGTGATCCTGCAGAGCCCCAACTTCCTCGGCGCGGTCGAGGACGTCGAGGCGCTCGGCGCCCGCGCGAAGGAGCACGGCGCGCTGCTGGTCGTCGCCTGCGACCCGATGACCCTCGGGATCCTCAAGCCGCCGGGCGCCTGCGGCGCCGACATCGCCCTCGGCGAGGGCCAGCCGCTGGGCAATCGGCTCGACTTCGGCGGTCCCTCGTTCGGCTTCTTCTGCGCGACGGAGGAGCAGATCAGGCGGATGCCGGGGCGGATCGCCGGCGAGACCGAGGACGTCGACGGGCGCCGCGGCTTCGTGCTGGCGCTGCAGACGCGGGAGCAGCACATCCGGCGCGAGAAAGCGACCAGCAACATCTGCACCGCCCAGGCGCTGAACGCGCTGGGGGCGATGGTCCACCTTGCCTGGCTCGGCCGCCAGGGCTTCCGCGAGCTGGGCGAGCTGCTCGCCCGGCGAACCGCCTACGCGCGCGAGAGGCTCGCCGCCGTCCCCGGGGTCGAGCCGCTGCACGGGGCACCCGTCGTGCGCGAGTTCGCGCTTCGGCTCGATGCCCCGGTCGGGCTCGTCCTCGACCGCTGCGCCGAGCGCGGCATCGCGGCGGGGTACCCGCTGGGCCGCGACTACCCGGAGCTCGGCGACGGCCTCCTGGTCGCGATCACCGAGCGCCGGACCCGCGCCCAGATCGACGACCTCGCCGAGGCCCTCGGCGCGGCGATCGCCGCCGAGCGCGAGGGGGTGGCCGCGTGAAGGCGCAGCTGACCGAGACGCCGATGCAGGCCGAACGGGCGCTGACGATCTACGAGAAGTCGAAGCGGGGCCGGCGCGCCGCCGCCCTCCCGGACCCCGAAGTTCCCGCGGCCGCGCTCGAGGACCTGATTCCCGAGCACCTCCTGCGCCGTGACCCGCCGCGGCTGCCGGAGGTCTCCGAGCCCGAGATCGTCCGCCACTACAACCGCCTCTCGCGGCGGAACTTCGACCTCGACTCCGGCTTCTACCCGCTCGGCTCCTGCACGATGAAGCACAACCCGCGGCTGAACGAGCGCGTCGCGGCGCTCCCCGGCCACGCGCGGCTGCACCCCGCCCAGGACCCGCGCCGAGCGCAGGGAGCGCTCGAGCTGATGTGGCTCCTGCAGCGCAGCCTGGCCGAGATCTGCGGCCTGCCCCACGTCAGCCTCCAGCCCTCGGCCGGCTCCCACGGCGAGCTCGCCGGCCTGCTCCTGACCCGCGCCTACCACGCCGATCGCGGCGAAGAGCGGACCAAGGTGCTGGCCCCCGACACCTCGCACGGCACCAACCCGGCGTCGGTGACGATGGCCGGCTACGAGGTCGTCAAGGTCGCGACCAACGAGCGCGGCGGGGTCGAGATGGACGACCTGCGGGACAAGGTCGGCGACGACGTCGCCTGCCTGATGCTGACCAACCCGAACACGCTCGGCGTCTTTGACGAGAACATCGCCGAGATCGCGTCGCTGATCCACGAGGCCGGCGGCACCCTCTACTACGACGGCGCCAACCTGAACGCGGTGATGGGGCAGTCGCGCCCGGGCGACATGGGCTTCGACATCGTCCACGTCAACCTCCACAAGTCGTTCAGCCAGCCCCACGGCGGCGGCGGGCCGGGCGCCGGGCCGATCGCCGTCTCCGAGCGGATCGCGCCCTACCTGCCGCGGCCCCAGGTGGTCCGGCGCGAGGAGTCCAACGGCGACGGCCCGACCTTCGACCTGGACTTCGACCGTCCCAAGTCGATCGGGCGGCTGCGCGGCTTCCAGGGCAATTTCGGCGTCTTCGTCCGTTCCTACGCCTACATCCTCAGCCTTGGCGCCGACGGTCTCGCCGAGGCGTCGGAGACGGCCGTGCTCAACGCCAACTACCTCAAGGCTCGCCTCGCCGCCGGCCGCGCCGGCAAGCATCTGCCGGTCGCCTTCGACCGCCACTGCATGCACGAGTTCGTCCTCTCCGGCAAGCCGATGAAGGACTCGCTCGGCCTCGCCACGCTGGACCTCGCCAAGCGGCTGCTCGACTTCGGCTTCCACCCGCCGACGGTGTACTTCCCGCTGCTCGTCGACGAGGCGCTGATGATCGAGCCGACGGAGACGGAGACCAAGGAGAGCCTCGTCGCCTTCGCCGAGGCGATCGAGCAGATCCTCGCCGAGGCCGAGGAGGACCCGCAGATCGCGGCGAACGCGCCGTACTCGACGCCGGTCCGGCGCCTCGACGAGGTCCGCGCCACCCGGCGGCCGGTCGTGCGCCAGGCGCTCTCCGACTAGACCGCGGCCGACATCTCGGGCAGCTCCTGCTCGAGCTCCAGCACCGGCGCGAACAGGTCGCCGTGCTCGGCGACCCGCTCCAGCACCGCGCCGGCCTCGAAGACGAGCGGGCGGCCGTCGCCCGAGTCGGCGGCCGCTTCGACCTCCTCCCAGCGCAGCGGCGTCGACGCGGTCGGCCGCTCGCGCGCGCGCAGGCTGTAGACCGCGATCGTCGTTTTCGTCGGGTGGTTCTGGGACCAGTCGACGAAGACCCTGTTCTCCCGTTCGACCTTCTTCATCTTCGAGACCACCTTGTCGGGCGTCTGCTTTTCGAGCAGCTGGGCGATCGCTTTGGCGAACGGCTTCGTCACCTCATAAGAGGTCCGCGTGTTGAGCGGGACGTAGACCTGCATCCCCTTCGACCCCGACGTCTTGGGCAGGCACTCGACGCCGAAGTGGGCGAACAGCTCGCGCAGGCGCAGCGCCACACGGCAGCAGTCGACGATGCCGGCGGGCGGGCCCGGATCGAGGTCGAAGGCGAGCACGGTCGGCCGGTCGGGCGCGCGTCCCAGCGAGAGCGAGGGGTGCAGCTCGATCGCGGCCAGCTGGGCCATCCAGACCAGGGTCGGCCGCCCGTCGCAGACGCAGAAGTCGATCTTGCCCGAGCGCGGCCCGGCCCTGACGCTGGTCGTCTTCACCCAGCTGGGCCGGTGCCTGGGGCAGCGCTTCTCGAAGAAGGCCGACTCGAGGTCGTCGACGCCTTCCGGGAACCGGCGCATCGTCACCGCCCGCCCCTTCAGGTGCGGGACCATCGCCGTCGCCACCCTCGCGTAGTAGTCGACCATCTCGCCCTTGGTGAAGCCGGTGGCGGGGTACAGGACCTTGTCGAGGTTGGTGAGCTTCAGCTCCCGCCCGTCGACCTCGACCACGCGACCGGCGGTCACGGGCTAGTTCGAGGTCTTCGCCTTGGCGCGGGCTTTGGCTTTCCTCGCCGGCGCCCCGCGCCTTTTCGGCGCCGCTCTCTTCGCGGCCCCTTTGCCGCGCCGCTCCTCGACCGCGGCGATGCTCTCCTCCAGCGCCGCCATCAGGTCGGGCGCCTTGGTCGCCCGCGGAGCCTCGACCTCGGGCGCGACGATCTCCTCGCCTTCGGCCTTGCGTTCGATCAGCGCCAGCAGCTGCTCTCGGTACTCGTCGCGGTAGGAGCCGGGATCGAACTTGGTGCTGAGCGAGTCGATCAGCGCCTCGGCCATCTGCCGCTCCTTCTTCGTGACCTTGGCCTGCTTCTCGGGCAGCGCGTCGTCCAGCTCGGAAGGCGGCACGACCTCTTCGGCGAACCGCATCGTCGTCAGCGTCAGCACGCCGCCGGTGGCCCTGATCGCCGCCAGGTGCTCCTTGTTGCGGAAGACGAAGCGGGCGATCGCGGCCTTCCCGGAGCTCTCCATCGCCGCCGCCAGCAGCGAGTAGGCCTTCTCGGCGCCGTCGGCGGGTCCGAGGTAGTAGGGGCTGTCGAAGTACATCGGGTCGATTTCCTCGATGTCGACGAAGTCGAGGACGTCGATCGAGCGCGACTTCTCCGGCGCCAGCGCCGCGAGCTCGTCCCGGCTCAGCGGCACGTACTGGCCCGGGGTGAGCTCGTAGGCCTTGACGATGTTCTCGTAGGGGACCTCCTCGTCGGTGCCCTCGGCGAAGCGCCGGTGTTTGATCCGGGCCGAGTCCGAGTCGCGGATCTCGCGCAGCGCGATGCTGCGCCGGGCAACCGCGCTGTAGAGCTTCACCGGCACGTTGAGGAGCCCGAAGCTGATCGAGCCGCTCCAGATCGATCTCGCCATCAGCGATTCACCTACCCGGATTGTTCCAGCCGCTCACCGGCCGGCCGTCGGGGCGCCCCCGACGGCAGGCATCTTGCGCCGGCGCCGGCCGAGGGGGCGGCTCTCCCCGTAAGGCGGGACCAGGTCCCTTCTCACATAGGGTTCGGGCGGTGAGCGCCCCGATCATCTTCTCCGGCATCCAGCCCACCGGCCGCAAGCACCTCGGCAACTACATCGGCGCCATCCGCCAGTACGTCGAGGGCCAGGAGCGCGGCGAGCCGGCGATCTTCTGCATCGTCGACCTGCACGCGATCTCGGTCGCCTACGACCCGGCGGAGCTGCGCGAGCGGGTCTACGACACGACCGCGATCCTGCTCTCGGCCGGCCTCGACCCCGAGCGCTGCATCCTCTTCCGCCAGTCCGACGTCCGCGAGCACACCGAGCTGACCTGGCTCCTCTCCGCGGTCACCGCCCACGGCGACCTCAACCGCATGCACCAGTTCAAGGACAAGTCGGCCAAGCAGCAGGAACTGGCCTCGGCGGCGCTCTTCTTCTACCCGGTGCTGATGGCCTCCGACGTCCTCGCCTACCGCGCGACCGAGGTCCCGGTCGGCGACGATCAGCGCCAGCACGTCGAGCTGATGCGCGAGATCGCCCGTCGCTTCAACGAGCGCTTCGGCGAGACCCTGGTCGTGCCCGAGCACCGGATCCCCGGTGTCGGCGCCCGGATCATGGACCTGCAGGAGCCCGAGCGGAAGATGTCGACCACCGGCGGCTCCGAAGCCGGGACCGTCTACGTGCTCGACGACGACGCGGCGATCCGCAAGAAGTTCGGCAGCGCCGTCACCGACTCGGGGCGCGAGATCGTCCGCTCCCCCGACAAGCCCGGCGTCACCAACCTGATCGACATCCTCGCCGCCGCCCGGGGCGTCGGCCACGAGCCGATCGAACGCGAGTTCGAGGGCAGCGGCTACGGCGACTTCAAGAAGGCCGTCGCCGAGGGCGTGGTCGAGCTTCTGGCCCCCGTCCGCCGGCGTTACGAGGAGCTGCGTCCCGACCAGACGGCGCTCGAGGAGACGCTGGCGGCGGGCGCGGCGAAGGCCCGCGAGCTGGCCGCGCCCACCGTCGCCGCGGTCCGCGAGCGCATGGGCTTCGGCCCCGGGTAGCCCGAGCCCGACCCCCGCGCGCGGTGAGTATCCACGGCGGGCGATACCTTCCGCGTGTGGCGGTCGCCGACCTCGACCTCGACCTCGACGTCTTCGCCGGGCCCTTCGATCTCCTGCTGGCGGTCGTCCTGCGCGAAGAGGTGAGCCTGCTCGAGCTCTCCCTCGGGGAGGTCGTCGTCGCCTACGTCGAGCACCTCGAGCGGGAGGGGGAGCTCGAGCTGGACGTCGCGACCGAGTTCCTGGTCCTGATCGCGGCGCTGCTGGAGCTGAAGTCCCGCCTCCTGCTGCCTGGCCCGGAGGAGGGCCTGGAGGAGATGGCGCCGGAGGAGGCGGTCGAGGAGCTGCTGGCGCGGATGCTCGAGTACCGCCGCTACCGCGACGCCGCGGCCGAGCTCGTCGAGCGCTTCGAGTCCCAGCGCGGCTACCTCTATCGCTCGGCGCCCCTGCCGCCGGCGCTTCGCCGCGTGGCGGTCGGCGCTGCCGTCGCGGTCTACGACCCCGAGCTGCTCGGCAGCGCCCTCGGCGACCTGCTGGCGGAGCCGCCGGAGGTCGACGTCAGCCACATCCGGCCGACCGTCTCGCTGCGGCGGCGCCTGGCCGCGCTGCGCGACGCGCTCGGCCGCCGCTCGTCCTTCGACTTCGACGACGAGTTCGGCGCCGAGGACCGGCTGACGCAGGCGGTGACGATCTTCGGCCTGCTCGAGCTGTACCGCAAGGGGGAGCTGACATGGGAGCAGCGCGAGGCGTTCGGCCCGATCACGGTGCGCAAGGCCGCGCCGGAGGCGTCATCGCCAGAGGGCGGGGCCGTCCGATGAGCGACCTCGGGCGGACGATCGAGGCGCTCCTCTTCCTCTCGCCGCAACCGGTCCCCCTAGAGGACCTGGCCGCCGCCACCGAGGCCACGGCGGGGCAGGTCGAGGAGGCGATCGACCTCCTCCGCGAGGACCTCGCCGAGGGGAGGCGGGGCGTGGTGCTGCGCGAGGTCGCCGGCGGCTTCACCCTCGCCAGCGACCCGGAGAGCGAGGCTGCGGCCCGGCGCCTGCTCGCGAAGCCGCGGACGCCGCCGCTGACCCAGGCGCAGGCCGAGACGCTGGCCATCGTCGCCTACCTGCAGCCGATCTCGCGGCCCGAGATCGCGCGCATCCGCGGCGTCAGCTCCGAGTCGGCCGTCCAGACGCTCTCCGAGCGCGGCCTGATCGAAGAGTCGGGTCGCTCCCGCTTTGGCGCCGCGATCTTCAAGACCTCGGAGCTGTTCGAGCGCCTCTTCGGGCTCTCCGGGCTCGACCAGCTGCCCGATCCCTCGCGGTTCGATCCCAGCCCCGAGGACGAGCGGGAATTGCGCGAGCGGCTGCTGAAGGCGGGGGAACAGCGGGCAGAGTGATGGGGGCGCGCCGGGTGAGGTCCCGTCGGAGCAACAGCCGGGAGGCTCCGCCAGGACCTCCCCCGGCACGCCTGCCATGAGGCTGGCGAAGTTCCTCGCCCATGGCGGTGTCGCTTCCAGGAGGCGGGCCGAGGAGATCATCGCGAAAGGTGTCGTCACGGTCGGCGGGGAGGTCGTGACCGACCCCGCGAAGGACGTCAATGCTGGGGATGACGTGCGGGTGAACGGCGCGCCGGTCGGCGCTGAGACGACCGAGGTCTGGCTGGTGAACAAGCCCGCGGGCGTGGTCTCGACCGCCCGCGAGCCCGG
>JBLNAC010000120.1:0-8400 GCA_050259155.1 Syntrophothermus sp. | reverse complement strand
GGGCCCCTCGGGAAAGCCCCCGCCGCGACCGGGGAGAACCACGGATGTCGGCGGGCGCGCCAGCCGCGAGGCTTCGGGGCCATGCCGTTCGACCCCCTCGACCTCTACGGCCTCAAGCACTCCTTCGAGCGCATCAACGAGCTCGGCGACCTGGTCCGCGAGACCGCGGATCCGCGCTTCCTGCTGCGGGCGCGCCGGGCGCTGATGCCGCTCCCGGTCATCGACCGCCCGGCGGAGGTGGAGAACCCGCTGCCGCCGGCGCCGCAGGTGCGCCCGATCCCCTTCTTCGAGGGCAAGCGCGTCGCGGTGGTCGCGACCGGCGGCGGCGGCGCGCCCGTCGCGATGGCCGGCATCGCGCGCGCCTTCGAGGAGGCCGGCATCGAGCCCGCCCTCCTCTCCGCCTGCTCGGGCGGGGCGATCTGGGGCGCGATGTGGGCGGCCGGCCTCAGCGCGCACGAGATCGCCGACTTCTCCCTGACCTGGCGGCCCGAGGACTACCTCGACATCCAGTGGACGCGGCTGCCCCGCTTCGCCCTCTCGGCGCTCCGGGGCTTCTCCGGCATCGCCAAGGGCGAGGCGATCGAGCGGCTCTTCGAGCGCAAGCTGAGCGACCTCCGCGCCCGCGACACCGAGTTCCCGCTCGAGACGATCACCTACAACCTCGATCTCAACCGCGTCGAGTACTTCGGCACCGAGCAGACGCCCGACGTCACGATCGGCGAGCTGGTCCGGATCGCGATCGCCCTGCCGGTGTTCATCGAGGCGGTGCCGGTCCAGGGCCACCTCCACGTCGACGGCGGCCTGATCGAACTCTTCCCCGCCCTTCCCGTGCTCGAGCGCCGCGAGGAGTTCGACCACGTCTTCGGCCTCAACTTCATGCTCCCGCCGCAGTTCGAGCCCGAGGACATCACCGGCTGGCAGAACAGCCGCATGGGAATCCTCCACGCCAGCCGCCAGTTCCAGCAGGGGTACCACCTGGAATCGGCCCGGCGCGCCAAGCAGCTGCTGGGCGACCGCCTCACGATCATCGACGCCTGCGACCACCGCGAGCTGCGCGGCACCACCTTCTACGACCTCTTCATCGACCGCAGCCACTGGCCGCGCCTGATCCGCCAGGGCTACGAGGCGGCGACGCGGGCGCTGGCTCCCTTCCGGCAGATGGAGACGGCCGGCTCGGCTGCCGGCGCGGCCGGCTGACCCGCCGCCGCCGTTCGCTAGATCGACGCGACCAGGGGCGGGCCAACGTCGCAAGCGCTACCCGAGCGCTTTGGGCCGATTCGGCCCAGGCGGCGGCCCGGCTTTGGGCATTGTGTCGATTGCATCGATG
Source organism: Syntrophothermus sp. (assembly GCA_050259155.1). Classification (GTDB taxonomy): domain Bacteria; phylum Actinomycetota; class Thermoleophilia; order Solirubrobacterales; family 70-9; genus VAYN01. The sequence continues at coordinate 7,073 of JBLNAC010000120.1, read as the reverse complement.
TCCCCGGCCCGGTTAGGGTCAGGGGCCGATGCCCTTCACCCGCCCACGAGTCGGTCTCGTCCTCGCGGTCGCCCTGCTGCTGGCGGGCGCGCTGCCCGCGTCGGCCGCGATGGCGAAGACCGTCCACGTCGTCGAGCGGGCGACCACCGACGCGGTCACCAACGGGTCCAAGGAAGACAAGGCCGGGAACGTGCTCACCTGGCACAACAAGGTCTACGACGCCAAGAACAAGCGCCAGGTCGGGCGCGACGCCGGCTACTGCGTCCGCACCATCGTCGGCAAGTCGTGGGAATGCGCCTGGACGACGTTCCTCAAGTCGGGCTCGATCATGGTCCAGGGCCCGTTCTCGGACACCGGCAACACCGTGCTCGCGATCACCGGGGGCACCGGCGCCTACGCCGATGCCCACGGGACGATGACCCTGAAGTACCACAACAAGAAGGGCACGGCCTTCGACTTCATCTTCCACCTCCAGTAGGAGGCGGGGCCGCGGCTCGAGCGGCGTCCCCCCGACGGCGGGTTCTCGAGCTCGAGCAGGGTCCCCCCGGCGCCGAGTCCTGCATTCGCCCCGTATTTCGTGGTCAACGTCAGACTCGATTCGGATGGCGAGGTCGCGCGTCGCGCTTGCGCGACGAGTGATCGCTCAGGCCCAGGATCTAGCCGAGCGGGCGGAACCCCGAGCAGACGGCGCGCATCCAGCTGATGCGCCCCGCCTCGGCGGCGATGTAGAGCTGCTGCTCGACCAGGAAGCGGCCCTCGGGGTTGCGGACGCGAAAGCGGTAGCCAACGCGTTCGCGGTCGGCGAAGGCGTCGGTTTCGACCTTCTCCAGCGCCTCGATCTCGTCCGAGTCCTCAAACCATTGCCACAGCACGTCTGCGACCAGCGCCTGAGGGTCGCTCGCCTCCCAGAACCTCTGCGGCGTGACGCCGCGAAAGTCGACGGCCGGGTCGAGCAGGTCGATGATCCGGGCGCGATCCTTATCCGCGAGTGCCTGCGCGAACCGGGCACCCAGGCTCTTGGCTTTCATCGGGTCTCCCTTCCTCTCCCCGCACCGATCCTAGGGGCTTGTCACACCTGGCCGACCGGATCGCCGAGGGCGATCGCGCCCGGCCGGGTCACGGCGCCGAACACGCCGAAGGGGAGCGGCTCCTCGGAGGCGACCTCGGAGCGGTAGGAGGCAAGGTGGTGCAGCGTCTTCAGGTCGACGGCGCCGCTGTCGGGGTTGCGGGTCGTCGCCGCGCAGCGGCCGACGCGGCCGCCGACCCTGACCCTCGCCCCGCCGACCCGGATCTCGCGCCCGACCCACTCGTCCTCGCCATGCGGAGCGAGGCCCTCGACGCCGATCGTCATCCGGAAGCGGCGCGCGTCGATCGGCCCCGCCTCGCCCGCCGCCTCGCGCAGCCGCTCCAGCGAGGCCAGCGACAGCAGCGTCACCGCGCCGGCCCGCCCCCGGTCGACCCCGGGCCGCTCGGGCGGCGCCGCGAAGACCCGCAGCTCGACCCCCGCGTGGCGGGAGAGCGCGGCCGAGAACGGCCCCGCCAGAGGCTGCGCCCGCAGCTCGGCGCCGTAGAAGCGGACCGGCTCGGGCTCGCCCAGCTCGACCGGCCCGGCGACAACCTCGCCGCCCGGGAAGCGCAGCGACAGCGCGCCAGCCTCGCGGTCGTGCTCGGCGACGACCGCCAGCAGCGGCCCCAGCCGGGTGGCGCTCACCATCTCCCCGCCCCGGTCGACGAGGAAGAAGGCGCGGTCGCCGGGGATGCCGTCGACGGTCAGCTCGGCGCCGGTAAGCGCCTGTAGCCGCAGGCCCTTGACGGGCGCCGAGCTGATCCAGGCGATCCTGCCGCCAGGCTCGGCGCCCATCCGCGTCCGGCCCTCAGCCGCGCCGGTCCCGGCCCTCAGGCGCGCAGGTCCGAGGCCAGTTCGCGGAAGGCCTCGACGAAGGCGTCGACGGCCTCCTCGGTATGGGTCACCGACAGCGTCCACTCCTCCTCGCGCCCCGGCGTCATGAAGATGCCGCGGTTGAGGTTGTAGAGCCAGGCCAGCTCGGACAGCTCCTCGTCCTGGTTCTCCTTGAACACGGCGTAGTCGGAGACCTGCCGGGTCGAGAAGGTGACGCAGCCCTTGGAGCCGATCCCCACCGTGTAGCCCGGCAGGTCGAACTCGCCGATCACCTCGTCGCAGCCGGCGAGGATCCGGTCGTTGAGGCGGTCGAGGTGGTCGTAGGCCTCGGGCGTCATCACCTCGAGCAGGTTGGCGCGCGCCGCCGCCATCCCCAGCGGGTTGCCGTTGTAGGTGCCCACCTGGTAGACGGTGCCGTCCTCGACGACCTTCGCGACCTCCTCGGTCATGCCGATCGCCCCGGTCGGCAGGCCGCCGCCCAGCGCCTTGGCGAGGGTCACCATGTCGGGCTCGACGCCGAACTTCTCGACCGCGCCGCCGGCGGCGATGCAGAGCCCCGTCTTCACCTCGTCGAAGATCAGGATCACCCCGTGGCGGGCGGTGATCTCGCGCACCGCCTCCAGGTAGCCCGGCACCGGCAGGACGACGCCGAGGTTCATCATCGCCGCCTCCATGATCACGCAGGCGGGCTTGCGCCCTTCTTCGTCGAGGGCGACGATCCGCCCCTCCATCGCCTCCGCGTCGTTGAAGTGGACGGCGTGGGTCAGCTCCACGGTCGAGGCCGGGATGCCGCCGCCGTAGGGAAGCGACAGCGGCGCCTCGCGGGGCCCGATCTGGTCGTACTCGACCCCGATCGAGACCATCACCGCGTCGTGGTGGCCGTGGTAGGAGCCGAAGATCTTGAGGATGTCGTCGCGCCCGGTCAGGGCGCGGGCGATCCGGATCGCGTCCATCGTCGACTCCGAGCCGGAGTTCGTGTAGCGCCATTTCGGCAGCCGGAAGCGGCGCGCCAGCTCCTCGCCGACGACGACCGCGTCCTCGGTCGGGGCGGCGAAGTGGGTGCCGGCGTCGTACCGGGTCTGCACCGCGCGCCCGATCGCCGGGTGGGCGTGGCCCTGGACCATCGAGCCGAAGCCGTTGTGGAAGTCGTAGAGCTCGTGGCCGTCGACGTCCCAGACCTTCGGGCCCTTGCCGCGCTCGAGGTACAGCGGCCAGGGGTCGCGCACCTGGTAGGAGGAGGCGACGCCACCGCTGAGCGAGACCCTGGCGCGCTCGTAGAGCGCCTTGGAGCTCTGCGTGCGGGCGTCCAGCGCCTCGGCCTCGCGGGCGGTCAGCTCGGCGATGCGGTCGCGGTTGATGGGGGTGGCGGCGGTGCTTGTCTCAGTCATCGCTGAATCATCGCCGGAAGCGGCGCCTGGCGCCACCCCGACCTAGACTCCCGCCTGGATGCTCGCCTCCGAGACCTCCCGCAGGGCGCCCGGACGATGAGGCTGCGAGTCCTCTGGCGCGCTGCCCTCGTCCTGGCCCTGGACTCCCTGACGCTGCTGGCCCTCTCCGAGCTGCTCGGCGGCTTCGTCCTCGCCGGCCCCGGCGCCGCGCTCTCGGCGGCCGTCGTCATCGGCCTCCTCAACGCTCTGATCTGGCCCGCGCTCGCGCGCCTGGCGCTGCCGCTCACCGTCCTCACCCTCGGCCTCGTCGGGCTGATCCTCAACGGGCTGCTCGTCGCCTTCGCCGTCGACCTCCTGCCGGGGGCGCAGATCGACCCCGTCGGCGGCGTCGTCGTGACGATCGCGATCTCGGCGGTGACCAGCGCCGTCTACGCGCTGCTCTCGATCGACGAGGACGAATCCTGGTACCGCAACGTCGTGCGGCGGCAGATGCGGCGGCGGGAGGGCCTGGTCGAGACCGAGGTGCCGGGGGTCGTCTTCCTCGAGATCGACGGCCTCGCCCACGACGTCCTCCACCGCGCCCTCAGCGACGGCAGTGCCCCCGGCCTCGCCGCCTGGCTGCGCAGCGGCTCGCACCGGCTGCGGCGCTGGGAGACGGACTGGTCCTCGCAGACGGGGGCCTGCCAGGCGGGGCTGCTGCACGGCAGCAACGAGGACATGCCGGCGTTCCGCTGGTGGGAGAAGGACCGGGGCGCGGCGATCGTCACCAACCATCCCCGCGACGCCGAAGAGCTGGAGCGGCGCCACTCCGACGGGCGCGGGCTGCTGCACGAGGACGGCGCCAGCCGCGCCAACATCCTCTCCGGCGACGCCCCGCACTCGATGCTGACGATGAGCACCGCCCTGCGCCGGCGCCGCCCCCTCGGCAGGGACTACGCCGCCTACTTCGCGCGCCCCTACGCCGTCGCCAGGACGCTGGTCCTGATCGTCGCCGACGTCTTCCGCGAGCGCCGCGCCGCGCGCAGCCAGGTCCGCGACGACGTGCAGCCGCGGATCCGCCGCTCCCGCTCCTACGCCCTGATGCGGGCCTGGGCGACGGTGGTCCAGCGCGACCTCCAGGTCGCGGCCGTCGTCGGCGACGTCCTCGCCGGCCGGCCCACGGTCTACACGACGTTCCTCGCCTACGACGAGGTCGCGCACCACTCGGGCATCGAGCGCCACGATGCCCTCGCCGTGCTGCGCGACCTCGACCGCCAGATCGCGAGGATCGCGCGGGCGACGGCGGGCGCGCCCCGGCCCTACCGCCTCGTCGTCCTCTCAGACCACGGGCAGTCGCAGGGGGAGACGTTCCTCGACCGCTACGGGCAGTCGCTGGAGGACCTGGTGCGCTCGGCCTGCGAGGCCGAGAGCGTCGTCGCGGAGGAGGGCGGCGGCGACGAAGCCGTCGCCTTCCTCAGCACCAGCCTTACCGAGATGGCGCGCGACGACACTGCGGCCGGGGCAACGGTCCGCGCCGCGACGCGGCACCGGCGGGAAGACGGCGCCGTGTCCCTCGAGCACGAGGCCCAGGACGGTCACAGGCGCGGGCGCGGGCACAGGCGCGGGCCGGGGGAGGAGGAGCCGGCCGAGGGGAGGGAGGAGCCGGCCGAGGGGGAGAAGGCGCTGCCCGAGGTCTCGGTCATGGCCTCGGGATGCCTCGGGCTCGTCAGCTTCCCCCGCGAGCCCGGGCGCGTCTCGCTAGAGCGCCTCCAGGCCCTCCATCCCAACCTGCTGCCGACCCTCCGCTCCCATCCGGGGATCGGCTTCGTCCTGGTCCGGTCCGAGCGGGACGGCGGCGTGGTGCTCGGCCCCGGCGGCGTCCGCTACCTCGACGACGACCGCGTCGAGGGGGAGGACCCGCTCGCGCCCTTCGGCCCCAACGCGGCCCGGCACGTGAGCAGGACCGACCGGTTTCCCCACTGCGCCGACCTGATGATCAACAGCGCCGTCTGGCCGGAGTTCGGCGAGGTCGCCGCCTTCGAGGAGCTGGTCGGCTCGCACGGCGGCCTCGGCGGCACCCAGTCCTACCCCTTCGTCCTGCACCCGAGCGAGCTCGAGTGGCCCGACGAGGAGGTCGTCGGCGCCGAGCGCGTGCACCGCATCTTCCGCCGCTGGCTCGTCGGCCTCGGCCACCCGAGCTACGGCAGCGAGGTCGACTCGCCGGGCGAGAGCACCCTCAGCTCCGACTGAGGGGCGAGCGTGCGCATGCGGGCGGCCAGCTCCCGCGGCGGCGCGGCGAGCGGCTCCGGCCGCAGCCGCCTCAGGAACGCCGGGTAGAGCGTCCCCCAGTGGATCGGCACCACCACCCTCGGCTCGATCAGCGCCGCGGCGCGCGCGGCGCTCTCCGGGTCGAGGTGGCCCTGGCCGAGGGTCGGCCCCCAGCCCCAGATCGGCAGCAGCGCGAGGTCGACGTCGTCCAGCGACCCCATGCCCTCGTAGAGGTCGGTGTCGCCGGCGAAGTAGACGCGGCGGCCGGCGGAGAGGAGGAACCCGATCGCCGCGCCGCCCCTCTCGAAGAGACCGCGGCCCCCCTCGTGGTGCGCCTCGACCGCGGTGACCTCGACCGCGCCCACCCGGGCCGACTCGCCCACCGCCAGCTCGGTCACGTCGGCGAAGCCCCGCTCGGCGAAGAAGCCCCCCGTCCGGGGCGGCACCAGCAGCGGCGTCCGGCGGAAGCGGCGCAGCGACGGGAGGTCGGCGTGGTCGCGGTGCAGGTGGGAGATGAGGACGGCGTCGATCCCTTCGGCGACGGCCGGCGCGGGCGCCGGCGCGACCCGGCGCAGCGGCCCGACCCGGCTGCGCAGGACGGGATCGGTCAACAGCCGGGTGCCGTCGAGGTCGAGCAGCACCGTGGCGTGCCCGACGTAGGAGACCTCAGCCATCGAGCGCTTCGCCGCCTCAGCCGCCGAGCGCTTCGCCGCCTCAGCCATCGAGCGCATCGCCGCCGAGGTGATGATGGTGGTGGGCGCCGCGAACGGTCTGCCACGAGTCCCAGGTGATCTTGATGATCACCGCGGTGATCGTGAGGCCGATCAGCGGGTCGGCGGCCGTCAGCCCGAGCGCGACGGCGACGGCGCTGGCGATGACCGCGAGGCTGACGTAGGCGTCGGCGCGCGCGTGGTTGCCGTCGGCGACGAGCGCTGCGGAGTCGAGCGAGGCGCCCGCGCGCGAGCGGATCGCCGCGGCGATCATGTTGCCGGCGAAGCCGAGGAACCCGGCCGCGGCCAGCACGCCGAGGTGCGTCACCTGCTGGGGATGGACCAGCCGGTCGATCGCCTCGTACCCGGCGACGCAGGCCGAGAAGAAGATCGTGAGGACGACGAAGTAGCCCGCGTAGCGCTCGGCCTGGTCCGACCGCAGCGCGAACGCGATCCCGAGCGGGATCGCGGTGGCCGCGTCGCCGAAGTTGTGGATCAGGTCGGCGAGCAGGGCGATGCTGCCGGTCAGCGCGAAGAGGGCGGTCTGCGCCAGCGCCGTCAGGCCCAGCACCAGGAGCGACAGCAGGACCGCCCGGATGCCCGCCCGCGAGCGCTTGATGCTCGGGTCGATCAGCCCGTGGCTGTGGCCGTGGCCGGAGTGGGTGTGGGCGTGCTCTGTTGACATGTCCGAGGCGCGGCGCGGCGCGTCTTGCCTCGCCGCGCCCCCGGTGAGAGGGTGTCGCCGAGGGTTCGAAAATCGCCGGAAGGAGAGAGACCATGGCAGACAGCGTGTATCGAGTGACCGAGGTGATCGGCGTCAGCCCCGAC
>JBLNAC010000119.1:0-2892 GCA_050259155.1 Syntrophothermus sp. | reverse complement strand
GGCAGGATGCCGAGCGGCGGGCTGTGCGGGGAGGCCCGGCCCGCCTCTCTGCCCGGGGCGCTAGCTTTTCTGCGGTCGATCCGGAACGCATGGGACCGCGCCGGGGAGAAGGAGAAGCATCCGATGGGAGCCTGGCACCCGCAGCGCCGGTGGCAACGCCGTCTGATCGCCCTCGCGGCGGCACTCGCGCTGGCCGCCCTCGCCCCGGCGACCGCCGGTGCCGCCGATCCCGGCAGCTACGCCGCCACGCCGTCCGCAGCACCTCCCGTCCTCTTCTCCAAGCAATGCGCCAACCGCAGCTACAAGCCGACCAGATTCCTGATCGCCTGCGCCGACGCGAGGATCATCTTCAACGTGCGCGAATGGGCGACCTGGGACAGCGACGACGCGCTGGCGGCGGGGTTCCTCGCCTATCCGGACTGCGCGCCCAACGTGCCGGTTGTCGCCTGCCACAAGACCCGGCGGGACAACGCGACCGTGCGCCTCTTCCGGCCCCGGCTCTGCCCACGTGAGGGAAGGCGCTACTTCACGCGGCTCCTCATGTTCGACTCCGAAGCGCAGACGAAGGGTCTGCGGCGCATCAAGCTCCGCTTCAACTGCAGCAGCGTGAGGTAGCGCTCCACGTCGAGTGCCTCAGGTCGGCGCCTCGCTCCGTAGTTGGCCACAGCTGGGTCAGTGGCCCTTCCCGACGCGGCGGCGGAGCAGCGGGGATAGCCTGGTTCCCTCGCGAAACGACCGAGGGGTTGGGGGTTCTTGGGCGATGTTCAAGACGATCGTTCTGTGTCTCGATGGCTCGGAGGGCTCGCGGCGGGCGGTCCCGGTGGCGATCGACCTCGCCGAGCGCGCGGGCTCAAGGGTGGTGATCGCCCATGTCGAGGAGAAGCTGGCCGCCAAGGGCGGGCCGGATCTCCATGCCGACGAGGACGAAATCCAGGCCACGATCCGCAGTCAGGCGGAGGAGCTCGCCGCGGCGGGGATCGAGACCACGGTGAAGATGGCGACCGTGATGCGGGGCGGACCCGCCCCCGCAATCGCCCGGATCGCCGACGAAGTCGATGCCGACCTGATCGTGCTCGGGACCCGTGGACACTCCGCGGTTCCCGGCGTGCTTCTCGGTGGCGTCACCCAGCGCCTCCTGCACATCGGCCATCGGCCGGTCCTAGCGGTGCCACCGCGTGACCGCCACTCCGCGTGACCGGCGGGCACCAACGTCGGCAACAAGCAGTTCGAGAAGAGCGCCGGCACGACGGCGAAGATGCGAGGCCCCGCCCGCTTAGCGCGCCGGCAGAGGGAGCAGGTCGAGCGCGGCGAGGTAGCGCCCGAGGAGGGGATCGGTGATCCGCCACTCGCCCCGGCCCTCGCTGCGGGCGATGCCGATCCCGCGCAGCTCTTCGAGCGCTCGCCGCACCGAGTTGCGAGGCAAGCCTGGGTAGGGCGGCTCGCCGCGGGCGATGCGGCGGGCCACCTCAAGGGCGTAGCGGTGGACCACGCGCAGCCGCTCGACGCTCTGCTCGTGGCTGACGCGCTCGCCCTCCAGGGCGGCGCGGTAGCCCTGCTCGACCGCGGCCAGGTCGATCTCGCGGGTTTCCAGCAGCACCGAGGTCATGTGGGCCTTCTGGGCGATCAGCATCGTCGCCCGCGGATGCCCGGCTCCGAGCTCGACCAGACGGCGCAGGGCGAGCTCGTCGACCTCGCAGCGGTCCAGGGCGAAGCGGGCAGCCAGGCCCTCGGCCCAGTCCTCCGCCGCGATCGGCCGCAGCTCGTAGAAGCTGCCGAACTGGCTGAGAGCGCGCTGGCGCGGCGTAAAGAGGTCTCGCATCAGGTGCTCGATCGAGCCGGCGAAGAGCACGCTCAGCCCGGGGCTGCGCTGGAAGACCGCCCGCATCCGCTTGGTCAGCGCGTCCGGATCGCCGTAGGGGGCGCGAGCGCCGGCGATCTCCTGGAACTCGTCCAGGAAGAGGACGACTCGCCTGCCGTCGGCCTCGGCTATGCGACCGGGGAGGGCGAGGGCGTAGTCGAGGTAGCGCTCGGGGTCGCGGCGGGCGAGGTGCGGCGTGAAGGCGATCTCCATCTCCTCGCCGAGCTCGGTCTTGGATTTCACCACCGCCGAGACCCCGGCGGCGTCGGCGACCAGCCGCCCGGCCTCGCGGGCCTGGTGGAGGATCCGCCGCAGCGCCGAGCGGTTGGCGATCGTCTGGGCAACCAGCGCTTCCGCCAGCTCGGCGGCGGAGGCGATGCGAAAGAGGTCGACCTCGACGACGTAGAGGCCGTCGCCTTCGAGCCGGCGCAGCGCCGCGTCGCAGACGCTGGTCTTGCCGGTGCGCCGCGGACCGGAGATCACCAGATTCCCGCCGCCGGCCAGCGTCGCGGCGATCTCCCGCACGTCCTCACCGCGGCCGATCAACACCTCCGCGGGGAGCGGTCGGTCGGTCGGGAAGAGGCTGGCGCTGGCCTCGCGGGGCACCCGTCAAGCCTAGCATTATGCGTCCTCTTTGACGTATAAGGAGTCGAGGAGGACGCATAGGCACCCGGGAGCTTGTTCCCTACGTCACGCCGCTGCAGTTGAAGCGAAGCTTGATGCGCCGCCAGACCCTTCGTCTGCGCTTCCGAGTCGAACATGAGGAGCCGCGTGAAGTAGCGGCGGCCGAAGGAGCCTCGTCATCGTCGCTGTTGTTCGCCGCGCCGCCCCATCACGGCGCCCGGTCCTCCGCAGGCGACCTGCTCCCCCGGTCGTTGGGCTTGCCGAGCGCATTCCGAAGCCCCATCTGGCCTGTTAGCCCCACCACCTGCGTGAATCCGACGGGTGTCCCCATCGCCGCCCGCGACCCGGGAGTGCTGGCGCCCTGGCCGCCGCCGACTGCCAGTGGCCGAACACGCCGTCAATGGTGCTTT
>JBLNAC010000118.1:0-3360 GCA_050259155.1 Syntrophothermus sp. | reverse complement strand
CCCGTGGCGGCGGAGCCGCTCGGCGGCGAGTCGCGCGACCTCGGCCAGGAATCGCTCGCGGTTGTGCTCGAGCCGTTCGCGGTAGCGGTCGTGGCCCGAGGAGCTGACCCCCTGGGCTCGGGCCGGGTTCGACGAGCGCGAGGCCTTGCGCTCGCGCCAGTCGAGGCTCGTCACGCTCAGCTCCCAGTCGGCGAGCTCGGCGAGCTCCCGCTCGGCGAAGCTGAGGACCCGCACCCGCTCGGCCGACACCAGGGCGACCCCGTGGGGCGCGCAGCTCTGGCGCAGGTCGACCAGCGGGCCGACCAGCGGGCGCGGCGCGAGCGCCACCGGGGCGAGCGCCCGGGGCGGAACTCCGCTCGGCCACCAGCGCCCCTCGCCGTCCTCGGCCGCCACCTCGACGAAGCCCGCTTCGCCGCGCGGCCGAGGCCGGCCCAGCTGGTTCTCGAGGCGCGCCGCGATCCGCTCGACGGTCGCCTGGGTGGCCATGCGGCGATCGTGGTCCGCCTCGCGAACCTGGCTCAGGACGTCCTCGAGGCCGTTTCGCAGCCGGGTCCTCCAGGCTCCCTCGCGATCGGCGGGATCGAGATCGAGATAGACCGAGATCACTCCGAGCGGCGGCCGCCACGCCGCCAGCTCGCGAACATCCTCAAGGCTGGGTTGCGCCACGCGAGATCTCCTTCGGCCGTTTCACCCCGAGCCTATCCAGCCCCGCCCCGCCGCGGTGGGGGACTGTCCGCAGCGCGCTGTGGGCATTTGTGCGGATGCGGCGCGCGGCCAGATGCCCGATTCTCGATCCATGGCCAAGCGGGTCGCGATCATCGGCGGCGGCACCGGCGGCACGCTGGTCGCCAACCGGCTGCGGCGGGCGCTTCCCGCCGAGGAGGCCGAGATCATCGTCGTCGACCGCGACGACGAGCACGTCTACCAGCCGGGGCTTCTTTTCGTGCCCTTCGGGCTCGAGGACCCGGAGGCGATCGTCCGCTCGCGCCGCGCCCAGCTGCACGACGGGATCGAGTTCCTGCTCGCCGAGGTCGATCGGGTCGACGTCGGCGCCAACGTCGTCCACCTCGAGGACGGCTCGGCGATCGCCTACGACGTGCTGATCGTGGCCAGCGGCGCGATGCTCCTCCACGAGGAGACCGAGGGCCTGCTGGGCCCGGGGTGGGGGGAGAGCGTCCACGCCTTCTACTCGGTCCCGGACGCGGTCGCCCTGCGCGAAGCGCTGGCCGGCTTCGAGCGCGGACGGCTGGTCGTCAACCTCATCGACCTGCCGATCAAATGCCCGGTCGCGCCATTGGAGCTCTGCTTCCTCGCCGACTGGTTCCTGCGTGAGCGCGGCGTCCGCGACGCGACCGAGATCGTCTTCGCGACCCCGCTCGACGCCGCCTTCACCAAGCCGGTCGCCGCCGAGCATCTCGCCGGCATGCTCGAGGAGAAGGGGATCCGGCTCGAGGCCGAGTTCGCCACCGGCCGGATCGAGGGCGCCGACGGCAAGCTCGTCAGCTGGGACGAGCGCGAGCTCGACTTCGACCTGCTGGTCACCGTGCCGCTGCACGGAGGTTCGCCGTTCGTCGCCCGCTCGCCCGGCCTCGGCGACGAGCTCGGCTTCGTCGCCGTCGACATCCACACCCTGCAGAGCAAGGCCTCCCCGAACGTGTTCGCGATCGGCGACGCCGCCAGCCTGCCGACCTCCAAGGCCGGCTCCTCGACCCACTTCGAGGGAGAGACGCTGTGCGCCAACGTCGAGCGGGTCCTCGCCGGCGAGGAGCCGCGGGGCAGCTACGACGGCCACGTCAACTGCTTCATCGAGAGCGGCTTCCACAAGGCGCTGCTGATCGACTTCGACTACGAGCACGAGCCCCTGCCAGGGCGCTACCCGGCGGGAAGGCTGGGGCCGCTGCCGCTGCTGCGCGAGTCGCGCGTCAACCACCTCGGCAAGCTCGCGTTCCAGCCCCTCTACTGGCATCTGCTGCTCCCCGGCCGCGAGATACCGGGCATCGGCTCCGAGTACTCGCCGGCGGGCAAGCAACCCATCCCCGACCAAGGAGGTGCGACTTGAGCACCGCGACGTACGCGGGCGCCGACGTCGACGTCGACGCCGAGGGCTTCCTCACCGACCCGCAACAATGGAACGAGGAGGTTGCGGCCGCGATCGCGGCCGAGCACGGGATCGAGACGCTGACCGACCGCCACTGGCTGGTCGTGAACTACATGCGCGACACGTACCTCGAGACGGGCTCGGCGCCGTCGATCCGGACCCTCGGCAAAGCCTCCGGGGTCCCGATCAAGGAGCTCTACGAGCTGTTCCCGAAAGGGCCGGCGAAGCTCGCGGCCCTGATCGGCGGCATCCCCAAGCCGCGCGGCTGCATCTAGGAGGAGGAATCGTGGACGAGCAGATCTCGAAGGTCTCGATCATCGTCTCCAGGGGGTCGCTGGAGGGGGTCTACCCGGGCCTGATCATGGCCAACGGCGCCCGCATGGAGGGGATCGAGGCGAACCTCTTCTTCACCTTCTTCGGCCTCGACGCGATCAACCGCGCCAAGCACGAGCACGTCAAGGTGGCGACCGTCGGCAACCCGGGGCTGCACCTCGCGACCTGGGCCGGCGGCATCCCCGGCGTCTCGGCCCTGGTCACCCATAAATTCGCGAGCGAGATGGAGAAGCTCGACATCCCGCCGATCCCCGAGTTCGTCGAGATGATCTCGGAATCGGGTGCGGGCCTCTACGCGTGCAAGGCCTCGGTCGACCTCTTCGGCCTCGACGAGGACGATTTCATCGACGAGGTGAACGACGTGATCACGGTCGGCGAGTTCTACGGGCTCGCGGGCGGGGGCCAGATCATCTTCACCTGAGAGGCGCACCTCAGATCATCTTCACCTGACCGCTCCTGGCGCCGGGCGGGCGGGCTAGGATGCCGCTCTGCGTCATGGAGCGCATTTGAACTGGGTCGAAGTCTTCGCGGTGCTGGTCACCTGCCACCTGGTCGGCGACTTCCTCCTGCAGACCGACTGGCAGGCAAGGCACAAGTGGGGCGGGCTCGGGCCCGACCCGGCGCGCCGCCGCGCCCTTCTCACGCACGTGGTCGTCTACACGCTGGCCTTCGTCCCGGCCCTGGTCTGGATCGGGGCGGAACGGGGCGCGGGGCGGGGAGCGCTGATCGGCGTGTGCGTCTTCGTGCCCCACCTGGTCCAGGACGACGGCCGTCTGCTCGACGGCTACATGAGCGGCGTCAAGGGCCTCTCGCAGACCTCCTCAGGGCTGCGCGTCGCGGTCGACCAGGCCTTTCACGTCGTCTTTCTCTTCGGCACCGCGCTGATAGCCGCCGGCTAGGGGGTTGAGCCGGCCCCGCAGGGTCCAGAC
>JBLNAC010000117.1:0-4800 GCA_050259155.1 Syntrophothermus sp. | reverse complement strand
CAGCGGGGCAAGGGCCGCCCCGGCACGCTCGAGAACCCCGAGACCTACGAGAACGTCCCGGGCCACGTGATCCCGATCATCGAGCGCGAGTTCGACGACTTCGACAACGAAGCCGAGGAGTTCCTCGCCAAGCGTCTCCCGGAAGACCAGTTCATCGGCTTCCGCCTCAAACAGGGCGTCTACGGGCAGCGCCAGCCCGACGTCCAGATGGTCCGCGTCAAGCTCCCATTCGGCGGCGTCACGCCGGAGCAGATGGAGATGTTCGGACAGGTCGTCGAGAAGTACGCGCCGCTCGAGAAGGGGCACGTCACGACCCGGCAGAACATCCAGATCCACCACGTCCCCCTGCGCGACATGGAGGCGCTGATCCGCGAGATCTCCGCCGTCGGGCTCTCCTCGCGCGAGGGCTGCGGCAACACGGTCCGCAACGTCACCGGCGACCCCTGGGCGGGAGTCGCGCCGGACGAGGTCTTCGACCCCACTCCCTACGCCGGCGCCTACGTGCGCTATTTCGTCCGCCACCCGACGACGCAGCTGATGCCGCGCAAGATCAAGACCGCCTTCAGCGGCTCGGACGAGGATCGCGCGATCACCGGCATCCACGACATCGCCTTCCTCGCCCGCGAGAGGGATGGGGTCCGCGGCTTCGAGCTGCGGGTCGGGGGCGGCACCTCGATCATGGCCCGGGTCGCGCCGACGATCTACGACTTCGTCGAGGCCGACAACGGCGACTACCTGAAGGTCGCCGAGGCCGTCTTCCGCATCTTCGACCGCCAGGAGTGGCTCCGCGTCAACCGCGCCCGCGCCCGGATCAAGGTGCTCGTCGACAAGATCGGCGTCGAGGCCTTCCGCGGCCTGGTCGATGAGGAGCTCGAGGGCGACTGGGTCCAGGAGCGCGAATTCGACGTCGAGCGGCTGCGCTTCGACGACGACGAGGAGGCCCGCGCGCCCGCGCCGCCGCCGCGGTCAGCCTCGCCGAACGGAGACCGCAGCGGGTTCGAGCGCTTCCTCGAGGGCAACGTCCGGGCCCAGCGGCAGGAGGGGTTCTCCACCGTCGAGGTGAAGATCGCCCGCGGCGACCTCACGCCCGATCAGTTCCGCGGGCTCGCCGCGATCATGCGCGAGTACACCGGCGGCAACGCCCGTAGCACCGTCCAGCAGAACCTGGTCCTCCGCTGGGTCCGCGACGAGGCGCTGTACGACGTCTGGCAGCGGCTGACCGCGCTCGGCCTCGGCGAGGCGGGCGCCCGCGAGATCAGCGACGTCGTCAGCTGCCCCGGCACCGACAGCTGCAAACTGGGCATCACCTCCTCGATGGGCCTCAACCGGGCGATCAAGGAGCGGATCGACTCGATGGGCATCGAGGACGAGCAGACGCGGCGCATTCACGTCAAAATGAGCGGTTGCCCCAATGGCTGCAGCCAGCACCACATCGCGAACATCGGCTTCTACGGCGCCTCGCTCAAGGTCGGCGACCGCCAGATGCCGGCCTACATCCCGCACATCGGCGGCAACTTCGAGGGCGGCGAGGTCGCCTTCGGCAAGCGGCTCAAGTCGCGCCTGCCGGCCAAACGGGTCCCCGAGGCGGTCGAGCGCTGGGTGCGGCTCTACGAGTCCCACCGCGAGGACGGCGAGGAGTTCAACGCCTTCGCCGAGCGCCGCGGCGCCGAGGCGTTCGAAGAGGCGGTCATGGACCTGACCCTGCCGGTCGAGTTCAGCCTCGAGACGATGCAGCAGTTCATCGACTGGAACCGCTCCAGCCCCTACAAGGTGGAGCGCGGCGAGGGGGAGTGCGCGATCTGAGCCGCGCCGAGGAGCGATGAAGCCACCTCCCGTCACCCTCTCGGGCACGGTGCCGACGGTCACCGATCTCGACCACGAGGCGATCGCCGCCGGCCTCGAGGACCTCACCGCGCGCGAAGCCCTGGAGTGGATGTTCGACAGCTTCGGGCAGGATCACTACATCGCCTGCTCGTTCCAGAAGACGAGCTCGGTCACCGCCCACCTCGCGACCCAGATCAATCCCGACGCCCGCTTCTTCTACCTCGAGACGGACTTCCTCTTCCGCGAGACCTACGAGACCCGCGACCGGCTCGCGGAGCGGCTCGGGATCGAGTTCGACAGCTACCGCGACCTCACGCCCGAGGAGCAGGCCGCCGACTACGGCGAGGAGCTCTGGAAGACCGACCCCGACGCCTGCTGCGGGCTGCGGAAGGTCGAGCCGATGCGCCGCGCGCTCTCTTCCGTAGACTGCTGGGTCGCTGGAGTCAGGCGTGGCGACTCCAGCACCCGTTCCAAGACTCCGAAGTTCGCCTGGGACCGGAAGTTCAACCTCTGGAAGTTGAACCCGCTGGCCGACTGGAGCGAGCGCGACGTCTGGAGCTACATCCATGAGCACCGCCTTCCCTACAACCCGCTCCACGATCAGGGCTATCCCTCGATCGGCTGCACCCACTGCACGCAGCCGGTCGCCCCTGGCGGCTCCGCACGGGAGGGCCGCTGGGCGGGCATCGCAAAGACGGAGTGCGGTATCAACTAGCGGCGCCGCTGCGCTTCCCGGCAACTTCCCCCTTTAACCGAACCCCGACAGGTGAGATGAGCGAGACGATGGCTGGACTGTCCCTGACCCTTTCCGAGCGCCACACCGCGGACTTCGAGATGATCGGCAACGGCGGCTTCGCGCCGCTGACCGGCTTCCAGGGCTCCGCCGACTGGAAGCGCGTCTGCGACGAGATGCGGACTGCCGACGGCGCCTACTGGCCGATCCCGATCACGCTCGCGACCGACCTCGAGTGCGAGGTCGGCGACGTCGTCGAGCTCTCCTCGGACGAAGGCAAGCCGCTGGGACGCATCACGGTTGAGGAGATCTTCGAGCGCGACGTCCGCCTCGAGGCCGAGGCCGTCTACCTGACGACCGACGAGGAACACCCGGGCGTCGCCGCGATCTACGAGGAGGGCAACCGCTGCATCGCCGGGCCGATCGAGGTCGACGCGCTGCCCGACCACGAGGAGGCGTTCATGCGCCGCTACCTGACCGCGCCGGAGACCAGGCAGGCGTTCGCGGAACGCGGCTGGAAGCGGATCGTCGCCTTCCAGACGCGCAACCCGATCCACCGCGCCCACGAGTACCTGACCAAGGCCGCGCTCGAGACCTGCGACGGCCTCTTCATCCAGCCCCTGATCGGCAAGACCAAGGCCGGCGACATCCCCGCCGACGTGAGGATGCGCTGCTACGAGGTCCTGATGGAGAACTACTACCCGCAGGACCGGGTGATGCTCGGCGTCAAGCCGGCGAAGATGCACTACGCCGGGCCGCGCGAGGCGGTGCTGCACGCGATCGTCCGCCGCAACTACGGCGCCACCCACTTCATCGTCGGCCGCGACCACGCGGGGGTCGGCGACTACTACGGCACCTACGACGCTCAGCGGATCTTCGACGAGATCGACATCGACGAGCTGGGGATCGAACCCCTCTTCTTCGAGCACAGCTTCTGGTGCAACGCGTGCGAGGGCATGGCGTCGGGCAAGACCTGCCCGCACGACTCCTCCGAGCACGTGTTCCTGAGCGGCACCAAGGTCCGCGAGATGCTCGGCAACGGCGAACGCCCGCCGCAGGAGTTCTCGCGCAACGAGGTGGCCGACATCCTGATCGACGCTTACAAGGAGGACTGACAAAGGCATGGCTGCTGAGAAGGGCTTCACACTCTGGTTCACCGGGCTCTCCGGGGCCGGGAAGACGACCATCTCGCGACAGCTGGAGGGGCACCTCCGCGAGCGCGGCTGCAGGTTGGAGATCCTCGACGGCGACGTCGTCCGCGAAAACCTCTCCAAGGGCCTCGGCTTCTCGAAAGAGGACCGCGACACCAACATCCGGCGCATCGCGTTCGTGGCCGACCTGCTCTCGCGCAATGGCGTGCCGGTGATCACCGCCGCGATCTCCCCCTACGCCTCCATCCGCCAGGAGGCTCGCGAACTG
Organism: Syntrophothermus sp.; assembly: GCA_050259155.1. GTDB lineage: Bacteria > Actinomycetota > Thermoleophilia > Solirubrobacterales > 70-9 > VAYN01. The sequence continues at coordinate 824 of JBLNAC010000117.1, read as the reverse complement.
ATGGGCGAGCGCTTCATCGAGGTCTACGTCAAGGCCTCCGTCGAGACGTGCGCAGAGCGCGACGTCAAGGGCCTCTACGCGAAGGCCTTCGCCGGCGAGATCAAGGAATTCACCGGCGTCTCGGACCCGTACGAGGCCCCGGAGAACCCGGACTTCGTCGCCGACACCGAGAACGAAACCCCCGAGGAATCCGCCGACAGGCTGCTCGCCTACCTCGAGCAGCGCGAGCTGATCCCGGGCCGGGCGGTCGCGGCGCGGTAGTTCGTAGCGGCAGGGAGGGGCGTGTGGCCCCCTCCCAGAACTCGCTCGCTGCGCTCGCTTTGGAGTGTTCTGGGAGGGGGCCACACACCCCTCTCGACGGGACGAGGTCCTGAGACGTAATCGCCGGGGGATCTAGCTTTGGGGTGGCTTTGCCGGGACCCGGGGCTCGCCGAGTCCGTAGGTCTCGTAGGCCCCGAACCTGGAGAAGGTGCGGTGGGTCGGGCCGTGGTAGTCCGAGGAGGCGGTGGGGACCAGATCCAGCTCCTCGCAGAGCGCGAGCAGATGGCGGGTCTGCGCCTCGTCGTGGCTTGGGTAGAAGGCCTCGATGCCGTCGGCGCCGAGCGAGCGGATCAGGTCGTCGACCTCCTCGGGGGCCTCGATGTCCCAGTAGGGGTGGGCGATGACCGCGACGCCGCCGGCGTCGCGGATCAGCGCGATCGCCTCGGCCGCGGTGGGCCAGCGCCGGGGCACGAACGCCTTGGCGCCGGGGACCAGGTACTCCTCGAAGAACGGGCCGAGGTCGCCGGTCGCGCCGGCGGCCCGGGCAATGTGGGGGCGGCCGA
>JBLNAC010000116.1:0-3772 GCA_050259155.1 Syntrophothermus sp. | reverse complement strand
CTGGCCGCGCTGCTGTAGGAGCCGCTCCCCGGCTTCCATGGGTTCCGTTTGAAAGGATTTCCGGCGAGTGTCTAGGTCGTGGTACACGTTTCCGGCGGGACGCCGCTCCAAGTGGGTCGTGTTCGCGATCTGGTTCGCGGTCGTCTTCATCGCTGCCGGCCCGGCCAACCTTCCCGGCAAGTTCCAGGACGCCGAAAACAACGAGGCGACCTCCTACCTGCCCGGGTCCGCCGAATCGACCGCGGCGCTGGCGGCGACCGAAGCCCTGCAGAGAGGGGAACTCGCGCCCGCGGTGGTGATCTTCCGCCGCGACGGCGGCCTGACCCCCGCCGACTTCGCGGAGATCGAAGCGACGGTCGGCAGGATGGCCTCGGAGGAATTCGAAGGCGTCGCCGCCGAAGGCGCCACCGCCGCCTCGGGCGGGAAACCCGAGAGGCAGGGGTCGGCCGGCGGCGCGGAAGGCGGCCCGCCCGGCGGCGGCCGGCCCGGCTGCGGCTCGCCGACGACCGCGGTGCCCGGGCAGCCGCCCGGATACCAGCCGTTCGTCGGGCCGATCTGCTCCGAAGACGGCAAGGCGGCGATCACCATCGCCTACATCAACGCCGAAGGCGAGGGCGAACGGATCGTCGACCCGGTGAAGTTCTGGCGCGAACAGCTGCCCGACGGCAAGGCCGGCCTGCAGGCCAAGGTGACCGGCGGCGCCGGCTTCTCCGCCGACGCGATCGAAGTCTTCGAAGGCATCAACGGGACCCTGCTCCTGGCCGCGGTCTCCCTGGTCGTCTTCCTCCTGATCCTGATCTACCGCTCGCCGTTCTTCTTCCTCATCCCGCTCGCCGCGGTGCTCTTCGCCGAGGTCCTCTCCCGCTCGATCGGATACGGCGTCTCGCAGCTCGGAGTGACGGTCAACGGGCAGTCGAGCTCGATCATGTCGGTGCTGGTGCTCGGCGCCGGCACCGACTACGCGCTGCTGCTGGTCGCCCGCTACCGCGAGGAGCTGCACCGCACCGCCGACAAGTACGCGGCGATGCGGACGGCGCTGAAATCGGCGGGGCCGGCGATCCTCGCCTCGGCGGCGACCGTCGTCGCCGCGCTCCTCTGCCTGATGGTCGCCAAGGTCAACGGGACCTCGGGGCTCGGCCCGATCGCCGCGATCGGGATCGTCTGCGCGGCGCTCTCGATGCTGACCCTGCTGCCGGCGCTGCTGACGATCTTCGGCCGGCGCGCCTTCTGGCCCTTCGTCCCCCACACGCCCGAGACGGCGCCGAGCGCCGAGCGGGTCTCCCCCGGGGCCCGCCGCCGCATCGTCGAGGGCTCCGGCGCCGCCGCCCTGGGCCAGGTGATCCTCGCCGCGCTCCTGGTCCTCGTCCTCCTGCCGCTGGTGCTGATCAACTGGCTGCTTCGGATCCTCAGCGGACGCCGCCTCCCGTCGCTCATAGTCGGCCCGCTGGACCGCGCCTTCTTCACCCCCTACGAGGTTCGCCGCCGCCGTCTCGAGCACACGGCCGACGCCACCCACGGCATCTTCGCCCGCGTCGGCGGATGGGTCGCGATCTCGCCGAAAAGGGTGATGTTGGGCACGATCGCGGCGCTGCTCGTCTTCTGCGCGGGCTTCGCCTCGTTCTCGACCGGCCTGACCAGCGAAGACACCTACCGAAACGAAGTCGAATCGGTCGAAGGGCAGGACCTGTTGAACAAGAGCTTCGCCTCGGGGACGACGGCGCCGACCGACATCGTCGTCGCCAGGGCCGACCAGGTGGAAGAAGTGCGGGCGGCGGTCGCGGCGGTGGGCGGCGTCGACGAAGTCTCGGGACCGGTCGCAACCGGCGCCGACGGGACCCTGGTCCAGGCGACGTTGGAACCCAACCCCTACTCGACCGAGGCCTTCGACCTGGTCGAACCGATCCGCGACGCCGCGCACGCGGTCGCGCCGGAAACGCTGGTCGGCGGGCCCACCGCGGTCGAATTCGACGTGCGCGACGCGGCCGGCTGGGACTCGATCGTGATCCCGCCCCTGATCCTCCTCGTCGTCTTCCTGGTCCTGACGCTGCTGCTCCGCGCCCTCACAGCGCCCCTGGTGCTGATCGCGACCGTGATCGTCAGCTTCCTCGCGGCCCTCGGCGTCGGCTACTTCGCCTTCGACGTCATCTTCGGCTTCCCGGGCTCGGATCCCTCGCTGCCCCTGTTCGCCTTCGTCTTCCTGGTCGCGCTGGGCGTCGACTACAACATCTTCCTCGTCGCCCGCGCCCGCGAGGAGACCCAGAAGCACGGCTCCGAACAGGGCATGCTGCGGGCCCTCGCGGTCACCGGCGGGGTCATCACCAGCGCCGGCATCGTCCTCGCCGGCACCTTCGCCGTGCTCGGCGTCCTCCCCCTCACCTTCCTCACCGAGCTCGGCTTCGTCGTCGCCTTCGGCGTTCTCCTCGACACGTTCGTCGTCCGCAGCGTGCTGGTGCCGGCGATCGCGCTCACCCTGGGTGACCGCTTCTGGTGGCCGAGCGCGCTCTCGCGCCCGCGCTAGACCGAAAGCTCGCGAACCTCGTCCACCAGCACGAGTCCCCCCACCTCGGCGCGACCGTCGGCGAGCGGCGCCGCGTGCAGCAGGGAGCCGCGGCCCTGGCGGATCGTCAGCTCGCGGCCGAGCACGGCAGCGAGCATGATCGCGGCCGAGCCCGTCGCCTCGTCCTCGCCCACGCCATCGGCCAGAGACCAGCACCGGGCGCGAACCGTCCCGGCCTCCTCGTCGAGCCAGGCCCAGAGGTAGATCTCGTCCTCGCGCCCGCCCGGCGGGCCCTCCAGCGCGTCGATCTCCGACGGATCGGGCAGCTCGACCAGCTGCCAGGGCGGCGACCACTCGGGACGCGCGGCGACGAAGGTGAACTCCCCCTCGCGCCGCACCTCGACCTCGCCGGCGGGGGGCCTCAGCACGTCGACCGGAACGCCTTCCCCGGCCAGCAGCCAGGCGGTCCCCACCGTCGGATGGCCGGCGAACGGCAGCTCCAGCCCCGGCGTAAAGATCCGGATCTCGCCCCGCGCCGGGTCGTCAACGTAGACGGTCTCGGAGAAGCCGAGCCGGTGGGCGACGGCCTGGCGGGCCTCCGCCGGCACCTCGGCACCGGACAGGAAGACGCCGAGCGGGTTGCCCTCCCGGCCCGACTCGTCGGTGAACACCCGGAGGACGTGCACGGTGGCCATCGCCGTCCCCGGCCGCTCAGAGGATCGGCAGGAAGTTCTGGATCTCGTAGGGCGTGACCTGCACCCTGTACTCGTCCCATTCCTGGCGCTTGATCTCGACGAAGCGGCGGAAGGTGTGCTCCCCGAGCGTCCTCAGCACCAGCTCCGAGTCGGCGGCGACCTCGATCGCCTCGCCGAGCGTCGCCGGCAGCTGCTCGATGCCCTGGTGGGAGAGCTCCTCCTGGGAGAGGTGGTAGAGGTTCTGCTCCATCGGCTCGGGCAGCTCATAGCCCTTCTCGACCCCCTCGAGCCCCGCCTGGAGCATGCCCGCGAAGCAGAGATAGGGGTTGCAGGCTGGGTCCGGGCAGCGCAGCTCGGCCCGAGTCGCCCCCTCCTTGCCCGGGTGGTAGAGCGGCACCCTGATCAGGGCCGAGCGGTTGCGCCGCGACCAGGCGAGATAGACGGGCGCCTCGTAGCCGGGGACCAGGCGCTTGTACGAGTTGACCCACTGCGCGAAGAGCGGCGCGATCTCGCGCGCGTGCTTGAGCTGGCCGGCGATGAACGACTTCGCCACCGAGGAGAGGTAGTAGGGGTCGTCCTC
>JBLNAC010000115.1:0-4229 GCA_050259155.1 Syntrophothermus sp. | reverse complement strand
GGTCTCGAGGTCCCGCGTCTTCACCGGGGCCAGCGCGTCGTGCCAGCGGCGGCGCCAGAGGGCGCGCTTGGCCGCCAGCTTCTCCTCCCCCTGCCGGGTGAGGGCGACGACTACGCGGCGGTCGGCGTCCGAGCGGACGCGCCCGACGAAGCCGTCCGCCTCGAGCCGAGCGACCATCTGCGTGACGGTGGCGGCGCTGACGCCGGCGGCCAGGGCCAGCTCGCCCGCCGGCAGCGGCCCCAGGTCGCCCAGCAGGCTCAGCAGCTCGAAGCGCGAGTGACCCAGCTCCCCGGGGGCGAGGCGGGTGTCCCGCCCGCGCAGCCGGCGCTGGCTGTGGTCGGCGTCGCGAGAGGCGAGCCCGAGGGCGTCGAGCTGGCGCTCGCGCTCGGCGTCGGCGAGCCGCTCAGGCACCCGCCGCCGATCCCCCGCAGGACGCGGAAGGCGACCAGCGAGGCGGTCGAGTCGGCGAGGGCGCAGAGCGCCGAGCCGAGGGTGAAGACGACGATCGAGCCGATGTAGACCCGCTTCGCCCCGAAGCGGCGGGCGGCCCAGCCGGTCAGCGGGATCACCGCCGCCAGCGGCAGCAGGTACCCGGTGGCGACCCACTGGATCTGCGAGATCGTGCTGTCGAGGTCCTTGCTGAGGGTGTCGAGCGCGACGTTGACGATCGTCGTGTCGAGGATCGACATGATCATCCCGACGATCACCACGCCGACGATCCGCCAGACGTAGGGCTCGACCCGCAGCTGCGCGGGTTGGGTCGTCGACTTCATTCGGCGCCGAAATATCAGGCCCTAAACGACTTTGCTCGGCGCGCCTCGCCAGGGGAGCCGTCGGGCCCTACCCCTGCAGGGTCACGAAGCGCTCCTCGGTCAGCTCGTAGACGGCGTAGGCCGGTCCCTCGCGGGTGTTGCCGGATTCCTTGACGCCCCCGTAGGGCATCTGGTCGGCGCGGAAGGCGGGGACCTCGTTGACCATGATGCCGCCGAACTCGAGCTCCCTGCCGGCCTGCAGGGCGCGGCCGACGTCGCGGGTGAAGACGCCGGCCTGGAGGCCGAACTTGGAGTCGTTGGCCATCGCCAGTCCCTCCTCGAAGGAGGAGAAGGTGTGGATCGTCGCCACCGGCCCGAACGCCTCCTCGCACCAGACCTTGGCGTCCTTCGGCGCGGCCCCGAGCAGGGTCGGCGCCAGGCAGCGGCCCTCGTCGACCAGCTCGCCGCCGGTCAGCAGCTCGGCGCCGGCGGCGACCGCCTCGTCGATCCACGCCTTGACGCGGTCGCGGTCGCCGGGGGTGATCAGCGGGCCGACGTCGGTCTGCGGATCGAGCGGGTCGCCGACGCGCAGCCGCTCGACGTTGGCAACCAGGCGCTCGGTGAAGGGCTCGGCGACCGCCTCGTGGACGAGGATCCGCTGGATCGAGATGCAGACCTGGCCGGCGTGGGCGTAGGCGTGGATCTGCGCCTTGTCGGCGGCCGCCTCCCAGTCGCCGTCGTCGTTGACGATCAGCGGCGCGTTGGAGCCGAGCTCGAGGTTGACCTTCTTGTGGGGGACGCTGGAGCGGATTCCCCAGCCGACCTTGGCCGAGCCGGTGAAGGTGATCGCCTTGACGAGGTCGTGGCTGACGAGCGCGTTGCCGACGCTCGAGCCGCTGCCGGGGACGACCGACAGCCAGCCCTCGGGCAGGCCCGCCTCGGTCAGGATCTCGGCCAGCTTCAGCGCCGTGATCGGCGTCTGCCCGGCGGGCTTGAGGACCACCGCGTTGCCGGCGGCGATCGCCGGCCCGAGCTTGTGGGCGACGAGGTTGAGCGGAAAGTTGAAGGGGCTGATCGCGCCGACGACCCCGTAGGGGACGCGCAGCATCACCCCGAGCTTGCCGACGCCGCCCGCGGAGGCGTCCATCGGCACCGTGCCGCCGGTCAGCTTGCGCGCCTCGACCGCGGAGAAGGTGAGGGTGTCGACGCAGCGCCCGGCCTCGACCCGCGCGGTCTTGATCGGCTTCCCCGCCTCGGCGGCGATCGACAGCGCCATCTCCTCGACCCGCTCGGCGGCGAGCTCGGCGGCGCGGTCGAGCACCGCGGCTCGCGCGTGCTGGGGGAAGTCGGCGGTCTCGAACGCCTCGTGGGCGGCGCGCACCGCGCGGTCGACGAGCGCCTCGTCGCCCTGGGCGACGCGCCCGACCAGGGTGCCGTCGTAGGGGCTCAGCACCTCGTCCCAGACGCCGGTGTCGAGCCATTCCCCGGCGGCGAGGAGCTTGTGGTCGGTAGCTTGAACAGTCTCGGTCGCCATCTCCGTCCCTTCCCTCGAATCTCTCCTACAGCCAGGGTAGACAGTCGCGCTTGCAGGCCGCGACTCCACCGCGTTGAATCTGTTGCCTCAGAGATGCCGAAGCGGACAAAACGCGGCCGCGCCCGCGCGGCGCTCGCCGCGGCCCTGGCCGCGGCCGCGATGACCATGGCGCTGGCCGCGGCGCAGGCCGCCTCGGCGAGCGTCAGCTGGATCGTGCACGGACGCGGCTTCGGCCACGGGGTCGGGATGAGCGCCTACGGCGCCTACGGCTACGCCTTGCACGGCAAGGGCTACCGCTTCATCCTCGCCCACTACTACAGGGGGACGACGCTCGGCACGCTGACCGGGCCGCGGATCGTGCGCGTCCTCCTCACCACCGCCGACGGCGACGTCGGCTTCAGCGGCGCGACCAGCGCCTGCCGCACCACCCTCGACCCGGCCCGCAGCTACCAGGCGCACCGCGTCGGCGGCACCGTCGTCCTCCGCAGCTCCGGTGGCAAGCGCCTCGCCCGCTGCGGCCGGCGCCTGCGCGCGGCAGGCCGCGGCACGATCTCGATCGCGGGCCTCGGCACCTACCGCGGCGCGCTCGAGACCGTCCCGGAAGGGAGTGGCCTCAACGTCGTCAACGCGCTCACGGTGGAGCAGTACGTGAAGGGCGTGATCCCGAACGAGTCGCCGCCCTCGTGGCCGCTGGCCGAGCTGAAGGCCCAGGCGGTCGCCTCGCGCTCCTTCGCCCTGACCGCCGGCCGCGGCGGCAACGGCTTCGACCTCTACTCCGACACCCGCAGCCAGGTCTACAAGGGGCTGGAAAGCGAGTACGCGCGCACGAACCGCGCCGCCGAAGAGACCCGCGGCCAGGTGGTGATGTACGGGAGCGAAATCGCCGAGACGCTCTTCTCCGCCTGCTCGGGCGGCCGGACCGAGAGCATCAAGTACGTCTTCGGCACGCCGATCCCCTACCTGGTCGGCGTCCCCGACCCCTACGACTACTACTGCCCGCTCCACACCTGGACGCTGCGCTTCAGCGGGCCGAGGATCAGCTCGCTGCTGGGCGCCTACCTCAAGGGCCGCCTCAAGCAGGTCGTCGTCACCCGCACCGGCTACTCGCCCCGGATCATCGAAGCGAAGCTGATCGGCACCGGCGGGGTCTCGACGGTGACCGGCGAACAGCTCGAGGCCGCGCTCGGCGGCTACTCGACCTGGATGACCTTCCAGAAGGTCGTCAGCGACAAGGGCGGCGGCACCGGCGGCGGCGGCGCTCAGCCGTCCGGATAGGGCTGGATCGGGATGCCGTGGTCGGTCTCGCGCATTCCCAGCTCGTAGGCGCCGCCCCCCGGCAGGTCGAGCCGGCGGGGCGGCAGCCCCGGGCGTTCGACGGTCAGTTCGAGGTCGGCGACCGAGCAGTTGACGGTGTTGTGCTCGGGCCCGGCCGGGTCGGCGTAGATCCAGCCGACGAAGTCCTTCTCCGGGGCGGCGACGCGGCCGTGGACGACGATGTCCTTGCCGGGAAGCACGAATGAGCAGACGGTCGGCGACTCCTCGATCCGCGCCGAGCGGATCGCGCCGAGGCCGCCGAGCCGGTGCGGCTCACCGTCGAGCATCAGCATCCCCGAGGGGATCCAGGGGCTGACCCGGCTCCCCAGCCTGACCCGGGCGGCGCCGGCGTCGAAGTAGGTTCCGGGGACGTCGGGGAAGCCGGTGCCCTCGAGCCAGACCCAGCGCTCGGCGTGCTCGGTCCCCCAGTTGTGGCCGATCATCCCCGGCCAGCCGCTCAGCTCGAGCGTCTCCGACCCGATCGTCAGACGGCCATCGAAGCTCGCCAGGGGATACGGCGCGATGAACTTGGTGCGCGGCACCGGCGCCCGGTAGAGCCAGTCCGCCGGCAGGTACTTGCAGGGCGGGGCGTCTCCCGTGAACTCGAGGTCCCAGCTGGCGAGGACCGC